>NZ_LZGO01000068.1:0-135949 GCF_001690235.1 Gilliamella sp. wkB292 | reverse complement strand
TGGTCGTTATCCACTCTACTTTCAATCAACAGTTTTTTCAACCATGGTAAAAACCCAATCCAATAAATATAAAATTATTAATATCGCTGCTGGGGGTAATTACAGTCGGGATCCGGGTAAATGGAATACACGTTTTGGTATCAATGACCTGCCTGTGTATTCTGATTTACCGGAAGAATTTTATATTTGCTGGTCCTCTTTTGCCGATCAAACCTTTTATCGTACTAAATTAGTGGTGCCATTGTGGGCACGGCAAGAAATGGTAACGCCACATCATTACTATTCTGAAGCCTACGATCAAAATGAGATTGGTTATAATGACACGGTTATTATTGGTTTTGCCCCGGGTGGCAGTGTGACCGGTTGGCTCATAGGCGTTGCTCACCCTGATGCACAGTCAATAGAGTTTGGTAAAGGGGTCACCGAACGGATACCGCAAGGATCTGATGTGTGTCCCAATCCTTACCCTAACGGAAAAATAACTGAAATTACTCCCGAAGCTAAAGCGTGGTTAAAAAAACACGGCATGCCTAAAGCATGGCAAGAAAAGTACAATAACGTCACCATGGGACAATACCTGAAACTAAAAAATCCACCCAATTTTTAGGCTATGAGCAACGAGTCAGGGAAAACAATGGCTGATTTGCTGATCAATTGGGCATAAACTCGTTGCCAACTAAAGCGATTGGCAACGGCTCATTCACCCCGATCACTAACATAGAAGGACTGCTGCTTATGTTGAAACGCATTATTACCGTCATCAGTTTAGTAATACTTATTACCGGTTGCCATACCTCACGTAACACTAACCGAGTTGACCCCAATTTACCCAAAAAACCTTACGCTGAATGGCGTATTGGTGGTCGTTATCCACTCTACTTTCAATCAACAGTTTTTTCAACCATGGTAAAAACCCAATCCAATAAATATAAAATTATTAATATCGCTGCTGGGGGTAATTACAGTCGGGATCCGGGTAAATGGAATACACGTTTTGGTATCAATGACCTGCCTGTGTATTCTGATTTACCGGAAGAATTTTATATTTGCTGGTCCTCTTTTGCCGATCAAACCTTTTATCGTACTAAATTAGTGGTGCCATTGTGGGCACGGCAAGAAATGGTAACGCCACATCATTACTATTCTGAAGCCTACGATCAAAATGAGATTGGTTATAATGACACGGTTATTATTGGTTTTGCCCCGGGTGGCAGTGTGACCGGTTGGCTCATAGGCGTTGCTCACCCTGATGCACAGTCAATAGAGTTTGGTAAAGGGGTCACCGAACGGATACCGCAAGGATCTGATGTGTGTCCCAATCCTTACCCTAACGGAAAAATAACTGAAATTACTCCCGAAGCTAAAGCGTGGTTAAAAAAACACGGCATGCCTAAAGCATGGCAAGAAAAGTACAATAACGTCACCATGGGACAATACCTGAAACTAAAAAATCCACCCAATTTTTAGGCTATGAGCAACGAGTCAGGGAAAACAATGGCTGATTTGCTGATCAATTGGGCATAAACTCGTTGCCAACTAAAGCGATTGGCAACGGCTCATTCACCCCGATCACTAACATAGAAGGACTGCTGCTTATGTTGAAACGCATTATTACCGTCATCAGTTTAGTAATACTTATTACCGGTTGCCATACCTCACGTAACACTAACCGAGTTGACCCCAATTTACCCAAAAAACCTTACGCTGAATGGCGTATTGGTGGTCGTTATCCACTCTACTTTCAATCAACAGTTTTTTCAACCATGGTAAAAACCCAATCCAATAAATATAAAATTATTAATATCGCTGCTGGGGGTAATTACAGTCGGGATCCGGGTAAATGGAACACACGTTTTGGTATCAATGACCTGCCTGTGTATTCTGATTTACCGGAAGAATTTTATATTTGCTGGTCCTCTTTTGCCGATCAAACCTTTTATCGCACAAAATTAGTGGTGCCATTGTGGGCACGGCAAGAAATGGTAATGCCACATCATTACTATTCTGAAGCCTACAATAAAAATAAGATTGGTTATAATAACACGGTTATTATTGGTTTTGCCCCGGGTGGCAGTGTGACCGGTTGGCTCATAGGCGTTGCTCACCCTGACGCACCGTCAATAGAGTTTGGTAAAGGAGTCACCGAACGGATACCACAAGGATCTGATGTGTGTCCCAATCCTTACCCGAACGGAAAAATAACTGAAATCACTCCCGAAGCTAAAGCCTGGTTAAAAAAACACGGCATGCCTAAAGCGTGGCAAGAAAAGTACAATAACGTCACCATGGGACAATACCTGAAACTGAAAAATCCACCCAATTTTTAGGTTATGAGCAACGAGTAATGATCATTACCGCTAGTCAAAAAATCACCTTAATTTGTGGCAGCTCCTACATCAGAATAAGCCAATCAGATATTGAGCTGGGGACAGCCAGTAATGTGTATATAAAAAGCAATGCCCTGCAAAAAATGGTGGCGAAAACAATAGCACATAATCCATTTGCACTACCGTATATTATTGGTGATTATGCAGTTAAACTTATCTGTAAAGATGAAGATGAAAATGAAAAAATTAAAGCCATTACTACATTACCTAATGTTATATCCTATTTACCAAGAAATTAAAAAATTATCCGAAAAAAATCAAATTCTACCTTGCCGAGTATTTAATAAAGGTCAGTTAGAAGCGCTCATTGTTGAGGTGGATGTGTTTAATCAAAATGATTTGGAATATATTTAATGAGTTTTACTGCCAAAAAAAATAAATCAATACGGAAAAAATTAATCATTTTTGTCACTTTTTTCGGTCTTATTATCAGTATTGGCCTTATATATTTAAATACTGATAATTCAAAAAAACGAAACTATGAACTTAATCAACCGGAAAATTTAATTATGGACTTTACCATTTACCCGTCAACTATTCCCGAAAATGAATTATTACGTATAGACGAAGCTAAAAAGCTGTATGACTCAGCCTTTGACCATAGCGTATTTTATGGTGTGGTTAATCCTGACCAATTGATAAAATTTCTTAAACATGCCTGGCAATGGGATAAAAATGCCATGCCGTATTATTACGATGTTCTTAGTTGTAAAGATTTTTATGATAAAAGAGGAAAAGAGGACGGTATCATTATGTCCTTTGCTGAGTTTATGCACAAATATCGGGATCAGTTAGTGGATAGTGCAGGTAAACCGTTAGTTGAACCAGCGGTGTTTAAAAATAGTCAAATACAGTGGTATTTATGGGATAAGTTTGCCGATTTAAAATATCCCTATTTTGCCTTTCAAAATGGTTACGTAATAGGTACTTGTGGGTATGATGAACAAGGTATGGCGCGCACCTGTCCTGATGAGCAATTAGAAAAAAGTATTGAGTATTTTAATTATGCCATTGACGGTGGCTATCATTGCTACGAAGATTTGATAGCTCGAATATTATTTCAACAAGGTGACCATTATCAGGATGAAAAGTATAAACAAATAATTAAATTAACCGAATACCGCAGATCATTAAAATCAGATGATTTAAAACTAGCCATAGATTATGCGCAGTTAATGGCCGAGCATAGCTCAATTATTGGCATATTGCGCATGACTGAAGCCTATTTCTATGGATTAGGTCGAGAGCAAGATCTGGTTAAAGCTTATGCCTGGTCACTGTTAAGTGATTATGCAAAACAAAAAATTATCGAGATAGACAACAATTTAGCGTGGGATGCAGAGCAATTACCACCGGTTTGGGAATATAACAAAGAAATCCAACAACGTTTAGAACAAATGCTTACCCCAACCGGAAAACAGGCGGCATTAGATTATTTGGAAATACTGAAAACTAAAATTGTAACTTGGGATTACAATAAATGGCGAGATCAGATAGATGATTTTCATCCTAAACCGTAATTTATTTGACTATATTGTAGTGAGTAAAATTTAAGGTGTATTTAGAAATCGCAAATTGAAGCAAATGGATAATGGTGTGAATAAACGTAACGTTAAATGCTCGATGCTTAAAAGATTAATCCTGATAATTGGCATGAATAGATTGGATGTTATTATGGCAAAAATTTTGAATATTTTGGAATCATTTAAAAATAATCAACCTAAATAATGTTTTTTAATTTTATCTAGCACAGACCCTTCTTTGACTAAAGACTGCGTTTTTTATAATAATTCTAAAGATAGTTCCAAACTAGCTTTAAAATTTACTTAATTATATTTTGCGTAAAAGTGATAACTTTTTAATTTTAATTAAAAATAAGTTAAATAAAACGCCGACTAAAGTCGGCGATAATCATTACTTAGCTTGAGTTTCGTTCCAGCTATCTCTTAATCCAACTGTTCGGTTGAATACTAAATTGTCATCAGTTGCATATTTACTATCTAAACAGAAATATCCTTCACGCTCAAATTGGTAAGCTTTGCCAACTTCAGCATGTTGCAGGCTTGGTTCAACAAATCCTTTTTTGATAATCAATGATTCTGGATTAATGGTTGATAAAAAGTCTTCAGCCGCCCCAGGATTTGGAGTATTAAATAAACGATCATAAAGACGAATTTCGGCTGGTTTTGCGAATTTAGCCGATACCCAATGAATCACACCTTTAATTTTACGTCCATCTTCTGGATTTTTATTAAGGGTAGTTGGATCATAACTACAATAGATAGTTTGTATATTACCCTCTGCATCTTTTTCAACTCGATCAGCACGAATAACATAAGCATTACGTAAACGGACTTCTTTTCCTAATACTAAGCGCTTATAATTTTTGTTTGCCTCTTCTTTAAAATCTGCGCGATCAATGTAAATTTCGCGGGTAAATGGTGCTTCACGATTGCCCATTTCAGGACGATTTGGATGATTTGGCATGCTGAGCACTTCATCTAAGGTTTCTGAAAAGTTTTCAATCACCACTTTCACGGGATCAAGCACAGCCATTGCGCGTGGTGCGTTTTCATTAAGATCTTCACGAATACAAAATTCTAGCGTGCTCATCTCAACGGTATTTTCTTGTTTGGTTACACCTATGCGGTTACAAAATTCACGAATGGAAGCAGGTGTATAACCACGGCGACGTAAACCTGAAATAGTTGGCATACGTGGATCATTCCAACCATCTACAATTTGTTCTGACACGAGTAAATTTAATTTACGTTTTGAGGTGATAGCATACTCTAAATTTAATCGAGAAAACTCATATTGATGTGGGCGAGCGTCAATTGTGATGTTATCTAATACCCAGTCATATAAACGACGATTGTCTTGAAATTCAAGGGTGCATAATGAGTGAGTAATATTTTCAATTGCATCAGAAATACAGTGAGTAAAATCGTACATTGGGTAAATACACCATTTATTGCCTGTTTGGTGATGTTCGGCAAATTTAATACGATATAACACTGGATCTCGCATAACAATGAAAGGGGAAGCCATATCAATTTTTGCTCTTAAACACGCTTTTCCTTCAGCAAATTTTCCTTCTTTCATTTGTTGGAATAGCGTTAAATTTTCATCGATACTACGATCACGATAAGGACTATTTTTGCCGGGTTCTTTTAATGTGCCACGATATTCACGAATTTCATCTGCTGAAAGTTCATCAACATAAGCAAGACCTTTATTAATTAACTCAATTGCATATTCATATAATCGGTCGAAATAATCAGATGAGTAACAGATTTCACCATCCCACTCAAAACCTAACCAATGAACATCTTCTTTAATCGATTCAACGTATTCAACATCCTCTTTGACTGGATTAGTATCATCAAATCGTAAATTACATTTACCCTGATAATCTTGAGCAATACCAAAATTTAAACAAATTGATTTAGCATGACCAATATGCAAATACCCATTTGGTTCAGGTGGAAAACGCGTATGCGTGGTTTTATATTTACCTGCTGCTAAATCTGCATCAATAATTTGACGAATAAAGTTAGTTGGACGATTTTCTGTCTCTGTCGGTAAGGAACCGCTCATAAAAAAACCTCTGATTAAATATTTCAATGACGAATTTAGAAATTTGTTTTGTCACTTTTTATCATTTTGACCGAAGAATATAACAAATTTTTTGTTTTTCTGAAATGGAAAAACTTGTATTTACTGTGACAAAATAATGTTTTTTATAAAATCGATGGTTTTCCTAAAAATTGCATGTGACGACAACCCAAAAAATGACATTACTCAAATATAATTAAAACAACTATTAAAATTGGGTATTATTTATATTTGAGTAACCTATTGAGTTTAAAATTTTAGTTTTAATAATAAGATAACGTTAATCTTTATTTTTCTTTTCGTTGACAAAAAGCATAGCGGTTATACCCACTAAAGTTAACGCCGCGGCTAAATAAAAACCACTATTTAAACTACCTGTTTTATCCGCTATCAATCCAGTAAAATAAGGAGCACAAATTGATGCGCTCATACCAAAAAAGTTGTATAACCCAAAAGCCGTACTAAGCGAAGCTTTAGGCGCATTATCAGCAACTAAAGCTATGAGTACTGGATTCAAGCTTATTTTACCAATAAAACCATATAATATAAGTACTGCAATTAATACAGCATATGATTCACTATAGACAATAGAAAAAATAGCAATTAATGATAATGGCATCATGCATAACACTACCGGTTTACGTCGACCAAGTTTATCCGATATATAGCTACACAACAAAGTACCAATAATTGAGATCCAAGGTACAATTGATGCAATTTGTGAAGCTTGTAATTTATCCATTCCTCTTTCTGCTTCAAGATAGTTTGGTAACCAGGTGATAATGACAAAAAAACCATATATTGAACAAAAGATTGTAATATAAGCTAAAACCAAATTGCGGTTCTTAAACAATTCCGAAAATTTTATAGACTGTGAAACCTGTGTTGCAGTCGGTTTAGCCACTTTTTCTTTAATACACAAAGCCATCAGTAAGGTAACGATTATTATTGGAATAGCAACAACCACAAACGGAAGTTGCCAAGAACTATGGAATACTGAAATCATTACACTTGATAGATAATATCCCATGGCAATACCAAATGACATTCCACTGCCAATAATAGCACTGCCTAACGTTATCCATTTTTTAGGAATAGCTTCTGATGATAACGCATATTGTGGTCCATAATAGCAGCCTTGTGCCGCACCAGCTAATATCCAAAGAATCAAAAAGATTATGAAAGAAGGAGCAAAATATATTGATGCAATAAAAATGGCATATAACGTGAATCCTGTCACAAGCACACGCTTGCGACCTATTTTATCGCCCAATATACCTGAAGGTATTTGAAATACGGTATAAGCAAGGAAAAACAGGCTCATTATACCGCCAGTTTCAGCCTTATTTAAGCCAAACTGAGTTTGTAATTCACCAATAAGCGGGCTTAAAACTGATCGCCCAGCATAAATAACAATCCAGCCCAAAAAGAAAATGATAACTAATTTAATCCAATAAGCATTTGGAGTAGAGTTTTTTGAATCACTTGCCATGTTACTCACCTTACCGTTGCATAAAGTAAATATCATCTTATGATAACGTCAAAAAAATAAATTACTCGCACATCACAATTATGAGTATTTTTAATAAAAAAACATCGATTATAAAAAAATAATTAACAATCATTCGATTTTAATGAAACAACAAATCGTGCACCACCCAACGGACTTGTCACCACAAATGCTTTGCCATCGTGAAATTCAGCCATTAGTTTTACGTAAGCTAAACCAAGACCATAGCCGCCCGTTGAGCGAGTTCGACTGGTATCTAACCGCGCAAAAGGCATAAAAATTTTTTCTCGAGCATCAAATGGAATACCTGGACCATCATCATCGATTTCAAACACAACGCCATTTTCTTGTTTGGTGATATTTAATACCGCTTTATGTGCTGCATATTTAAAAGCATTTAGCAGTAAATTTTTGACAATGGTTTCGGCTAAATTTGTATCAATCACAGCTTGAACATCTTGGCTATTACACACTAACTCAAAGTCTTTTGGTTTGAATAATGCGAGTGATTGGCAAACTTTTTCGCTCCACTGTTTGAGGGATACCGCTGTTAAATTTAGCTCAATATTACTCTGCTGCATTTTAAAGTAACTTAAACTAGCATTAATTAACGTTTCAAGTTCGTTAATATCATCATTCATACCTTTTTGTAGTAATAACCGTTCTTGTTCGTCGGTTGACTCTTCAAGCATGCTAAGTTCAAATCGCATACGTGCTAATGGGGTTCGAAGTTCATGCGCCATGGCATGTGAAATAGTTTGATTGGTGCCAACTAAATGTTCAATATGTGTTCCCATGTTATTAAGGACATTAGCCAATGGCTGAAATAACCAACCTTTGACATTTTCCGTTCGCGCCTTAAGATTACCCTGCCCTAACTGCTCAGCTGTCTGTCTTATATTAACTAAATCTTTCCAGACCGCACTAAAAGCAAAATAGATCAAAATAAAGAAGATAATAGCGCTAAATAATGCCCATATAATTAAAAAAACACTGAGTGACATAGTGTTAGATTTTAAAATGTCACGCATGACCATTGGACCAAGTTCTAATAAATTACCATCTTTTAAATCGATGTACACCACTTCTCCATCACCATCATACGAAAAACCTAATTTTTTTAACTCGTTGTGTACAGTTTCAGGCAGTGGCGTATTAGAGGGTAAAATGGTTATTGGATAACCAAAATAGGGTTGTAATTCACTAACCACTTCTTGAAGGGGGCGATTTTTATTTTCATTAATGCGCATGCGTATCAGATTGACTGTGCCTCGTTGTGACTCACGAAACACAATATGATCATCTGGCATATCGGTTAATGATGAGGGTAAAGAATCAAAGACTAGTAATGCACCATAAGCAATGATACATTGCAATGAAAGCAAAATGACCAGATAAAATACAATGCGGCGATTAAAAAAAAGCGGTTTTGCTAATAATTGGCTCAATGATTATCCCCTTCTCGCATAAATAAATAACCTTTGCCTCTTACTGTTTTAATGCGTGATGGATTATCGGGATCATCAAGTAATTTTCGACGTAGCCGAGAAATCCGAGCATCAATGGAACGATCACTACCATCAAAATCAATTCCTCGAACTTGAGAAAAAATATCATCACGAGTCAATATATTACCGGCATTAACAGCGAGTAACCAAAGCAAATCAAATTCAGCGGTGGTTAAATCAATTTCTTGATCTTGTAATAGCACCTTACGATTTTCACCATCAATAGTAAGATTATCAAAAACTAATGTTTTGTTATTAAGCGGAGTGGTCGCTTCTTTACTGCTATCTTTGTCTAATTCAATCTGTTTTCGCCGGAGCAGCGCTCGAATACGAGCAAGTAGTAATCTTGGTTCAACAGGTTTAGCCAAATAGTCATCGGCCCCCAGTTCTAAACCGACAATTTCATCAATATTATCTTCACTTGCTGTCATAATAAGAATGTAATTATTAAACCAAGTACGTATATCACGGCAGATATCGAAACCAGATTTTTCGGGCAACATGACATCTAAAATGACTAAATCGGGATTAAATTGTTGAATTTTTTCTTCTGCACCATTACCACTATTATGCCATTGAACAAGATAACCTTGTCGAATCAAATAAACTTGTATTAAATTAGCAAGTCGCTGGTCATCTTCAATAATTAGTATACGTTCACTCATTCTTATTCTCAGTATGGTAACGGTAAGTAGAAAGGTCTTATTATACAGGCAATTTTATTCTCGTTACAAAATATATACAAAGAGCCTACAAAGTTTGAAATCACTCTATGAGAAAATTTGCGGCAATATCGATAAATAGGCTATTTAATTTCAAAAATGAATAATTTTTCATCAATTACAAGTCATCTATTTCATCCATCTTATTCACAACATCATACACCAATCGTGTTGTGTGATTTTGATGGTACCATTAGTGTTAAAGATGTAACAGATACTTTACTCAATCATTTCGGTAAAGATGGATGTGACGAGCTTGAAGAGTTATGGGTGAATGGTAAAATCGGTTCTCAAGAGTGCATGAGTAAGCAAATTGCTTTAATGGATGCCAGTTTAGCAGAACTTAATGAAGTTTTATCACAAATTGAAATAGATCCAACCTTTAAAGCATTCATTGATTATACTGATCAAAACAATATACCCGTTCACGTTGTCAGCGACGGATTAGATTATGCAATTGAATTTGTGTTAAAACGTCATGGCATTGAAAATTTACCTATTTTTGCTAATAGATTATTACACGATAATAAACGTAGCTGGCGTCTTGAGTTTCCTTATGCTAATAAGGATTGCATTAAACAAAGTGGAAATTGTAAATGTAATCACGTTAAGAAACAGCAATATTTTCCACAAATTCTTTATGTCGGTGATGGAACGTCTGATTATTGTGTTTCTCATAATGTCGATTTTGTTTTTGCCAAAGATAAATTGATTCATTATTGCCAAAAAAATAATATTGAGCATAGTGCTATTAAATACTTTTCTGATGTTACCCAAGCTTTAAAACAGTCACAGCAAGCACTTATTCCAACTGTGATGGTAAAATAATAGGAAATAATAATGAGTACAATTCAAGATTTATCTTACTTTTTACCAGGTAATAAAAATGGGGTGCTTTTAATTCATGGATTAACGGGTACACCAAATGAGATGAGAATTTTAGCAAATGGCCTACATAAAGCTGGATTCACCGTTTATGCAATACAATTAGCTGGCCATTGTGGGACTGAAGCCGATCTTTGTAAAACCACTTGGCAGGATTGGTATAAAAGCGTACAAGATGGCGCAGATTATTTAGCCAATCATGTAGATAATATTTTTGTGGCTGGATTATCTATGGGCGCACTTCTAGCTTTAAAGTTAGCAGCTGACAGACCTGAACAAATCAAAGGAGTTGGTGTACTTGCGCCCACTTTTTATTATGATGGTTGGAGTATGCCTTTTTGGGCAAAAAAATTCTTTTTCTTACTTGTCTATTTTAAAAAATTAGGTATTTTTCAAAAAGTTTCTTTTATTGAAAAGCCGCCTTATGGGCTTAAAGATGAACGAATTCGTGCTGTCGTTTCAGAAAGTATGCTTAGTGGCGATGCGGCGTCTGCCGGTCTTGCTGGTAATCCTTTCCCGGCGCTAGCTGAAATGCAACTATTGGCAAAAAATGTGCGACAAATTTTACCGAATGTTACCTCGCCTTGTTTAATTATGCATTCGGGTAATGATGATATCGCTAATATTGAAACCAATGCCAAATTAGTTGAAAAGCATGTGTCGGGACCTAAAAAATTAATCGTATTAAATGAGAGTTATCATTTAATCACAATTGACTCTCAACGCCGCGAAGTGATTAAAGAATGTGTTTCTTTTTTTAACGGTATAGTAGAAGGAACAAACACTTAATGTCACCACTAGTCATCATACTTTGGGTTAGCAATATCTGTTTTGATACGTTAGGGCAAATCGCCTTCAAATTCGCTGCAACTTCAACAAATAATCGTGACGGTTGGTACTATTGGATCGATTTATCAAAGAATCATTGGATTTGGATTGGTATTATATCCTATGTTGCTGAATTCCTACTTTGGTTAGCATTTTTAACCTTAGTTCCACTGTCGCAGGGTGTTTTACTGGCCTCATTTAATATTATTACCATCATGTTGGTTGGTCGTATTGTTTTTAAGGAGCTTCTCACCTTTCATCGTATTGTTGGTATGCTTTTAATCACTGCTGGCGTTATTTTTGTGGGATTGTCTTAATATGGCTAGATTTTATTTAATTGGATTCACAGTATTACTCATTTTTGATACGATTGCACAATGCAGCTTTAAATTAGCAGCAATTCACGCTGAACCTTTAGCGATGAGTATTGATTGGCTGGTTCGCGTATTTACTAATCCATGGATCTATATATCAATTGCTGGTTATATTTTCACGTTTTTTACTTGGATGACTTTACTAAAAAAAGCACCAGTTGGACCCGCTTTTGCCGCTTCTCATTTTGAAGTGGTAACAGTTATGATCGCATCAATTTGGTTATTTAATGAGCCAATAACCTTATTTAAATTGATTGGAACAATATTAATCGTGTCAGGAATTGTGTTTTTAGCGATAGCTGAAAACAAATTAACTCAACAAAACAATCATTAAATTCAACCTAAATTATTAAACAAAAAAGTGTAGGTGATTTTTTATTAAAACACCTAACTTTCAATCTCATTTTTTCAATTATATTGCTAATGCTTTTAACAAGGTCAAATTAAGTTGATGTTGTTCGCTTTGCCAAGCTTGTAGCTTATCAGTCGGTATGATTGGTTGTTTATCTAACGAACTTAAAAAACGCTTAAACCAGTTTGATGGTTGCCATATTGACAATTCTCCGGTGATATCACTACCAATAACACGCTGTTTAATCGATGAAATAACATCCATTAAGTGGTAAGTCTGTAACTGACCTTGATCCCAATTGGTATGAATAACCTCTTCACTTAATACATCTTTATCGATCGATAAATAAACTGGTTCTGCATTGTGGTACTGTTCAGATAAAAAACTCGCAATAAGATCATCTGGAGTAGAAAAATGCCGAAAAGCATGACCTAAACCTATTTTTTTTGCCCATGACACATTAACACCTAGGCTCCAGTAAGTGAGTTTTTTATGAAAAAGTGGTTTCCATCTATTTTCCCAAAAATGACTAATGCCAATATCATGTGAAGTAATACCTAATACGTGCACGTGTTTAACAAACGGTAAGCTTGCGACATAACTTACCCATGAGCCACAATGAATACCAAATAAGTAACGCATATTATCGGGATGATTATCAAAAATTATCACTTCAATGGGATTTTCTGCTGAGTAATATTTCGCTAAACGCGCAATCAATAATAGTGAGATATGATGATAATCCCCGCTTCCCATCAAAACTGTACCATAATGCTCAGGTAAAAATTGTTGAAGTTGTGCGCTAAATTGTTGAAATTTAGTTCGAGAGCATCCAAAACGCAGAGTCTCTTGCCAAGCGGTTAAATCTATTTTTTTAGCATCACTAATTTCACCGACACTTTGATCAAAGTCGAGAATTATAGGGCATTTCATGCTACTTTCTCCTTGTCACTTTCAAAGTGACCAATCAATTTACGTATTACCACTCTTAATAAAGGATTACGGATATAAACTAAATGCTTTGTTAACGTAAATTTGGCACCAAGTGATGCTTTAACTTCGGGATCAGTCCAACCGGCAATATAGTGACTAAAGCCATTCTCAACTGCATATTCAAGATTAACAAACCAACTGACAAAATAGAGATTGAGATTTTGAGCTTGGGGGTAAACCATACCAATATATTTATCAATTAACATGTTATTGACCACATAGCAGATATTGTAACCAATAAGTTCATTTTCATGATAATAAGTAAAAATACGTGTTTGAGCAGATTTGTTCTGTAATAATTGCACAAAAAATGGTTTAGTTAACAAATCAAAATGGACGTCACTTTGCTGATAAACATTAAGATAAAGCTGATAATACTTATCTAAAACAGCATCATTAAAAAAACATTCATCACCACTATTTAAAACATTAATCTCTAGCTTTTGGCGAGATTTTAATTTCCGCCTAAAATTTTTTCGACGACTATATGAAAAACGTGAAAAAACTTCATCTAAGCTATCAAAATCTATAGGTAACCAAGCTAATGCTTGTCCTTCAACTTCAATAAAACCTTGATTTTTTAACGCCGATATAAATTCGGCAGAATATTGATTATCTTTATCACTCAATAAGGGGGAAGACAAAGGTAAATCTTTAACAATAACAAAAGGATATTCTTTGCTGTAACTCGCTTTTAGATTACCCGCTAATTTTTTTGCATCAACTTTATCATTGAGCATTCCATATTCAGAGACAGTTGTCCCAACAAAACATGTTTTAGGTTGTAACCAGTGCCGCCATTTTTTGGATAGTGGTAATTTTTCAATTTTATTTTTGAAATTATCATCAGCTGTTGTCAATAAATCGAACTTTGCTGAAAAAACAGGCACACCACCATCACTTAGCCAAGCAGCAAAATTATGTGGAGGATGATTTAAAAAATTGTCTATTAATTCATTAGGTTCTAACTGATTAATATATTTCATAACGATATAAATGTTAACTGATTGAATTGAATAAGAGATCCCGCTAATAGCCATTAGCGGGAAAATTTAGAAATAATGGATTAAAGCTCTTTTTTAGCTCGAGTAATTAACTGATCCAGTAATTCGATACCTTGATCAATCTCTTGACGAGTAATGTGTAACGAAGGGGCAAACGTAATTACGTTTTTGTAATAACCACCGATATCAAGCACTAAGCCCATTTTGGTACCTTTCCAATCAAGATCACCAGACATACCAATGTCTACCATTTTATCAACCAAAGCTTTATTGGCAGTAAAACCATCATCAGTACAAATTTCAGCACGAAGTGCTAGGCCTAAACCATCTACTTCACCGATTTCTTTGTGTTTTTTCTCTAGTGTTTTTAAGCCTTCAAGGAAGTATGCACCGCTATCCATTACCATTTTTTCGTAATCAGTTTCAGACGTCATTTTTAATACTTCAAGACCAACGGCTGTACCTAGTGGATTTGATGCAAAAGTTGAATGCGTAGATCCAACAGGGAACACTTCAGGATTAATTAACTCTTCACGAGCCCACAAACCACCTAATGGATTTAAACCATTAGTTAATGCTTTGGCAAATACCACCACATCAGGTTTAACATCAAAATGTTCAATTGACCATAATTTACCAGTACGGTAAAAGCCCATTTGGATTTCATCTACAACTAATAAAATACCATATTGATCGAGAACTTTTTTCAAACCCTTAAAGTAATTACGTGGCGGAACAATATAACCACCTGTTGCTTGTAGTGGCTCAGCATAAAATGCAGCATATTCAGCCTGTCCTACTTTTGGATCCCATACGCCATGATATTCTGTTTCAAATAGACGAGCAAATTCAGCAACTAAATGTTCACCATACTCTTCAGCAGTCATGCCTTTAGGACGGCGGAACGGATATGGGAATGGAACAAACATAGCACGATCACCAAAATGTCCATAACGGCGACGATAACGATAGCTTGACGTAATTGAAGAGGCACCCAGTGTACGTCCATGATATCCACCTTGGAAAGCAAACATCAGTGACTTACCACCTGTTGCATTACGAACAACTTTTAGTGAATCTTCAATACATTGTGAACCACCAACGTTGAAATGAACTCGACCTTGATAACCAAATCGCTGCTCCATACCTTGAGCAATGGTTTTTGCTAATTCGATCTTGGTTGGATGCAAATATTGGCTTGCACACTGTGGTAAGGTATCAATTTGTTTTTTTAGAACATTGTTTAATCGTTCATTAGCATAACCAAAGTTACATGCTGAATACCACATTTGTAAATCAAGGAAGGCTTTACCTTCTTTGTCGTACATGTAGCTACCTTCACAGCCATCGAAAATTTTTGGCGGTTCAACATAATGAACGGTATCACCAAAAGAGCAATATTTAGCTTCGTCGGCCAATAGAGTAGCATCATCAGGGCGACTGTTAATCATTTCTAAAGTTGGTTTACTCATAATTTATCTCACTAATCCATATTCAAATATGATAAAATGTGGCATTATTATTCAAGAAATTTGTTTGTTACAATGTACAATTAATGTATAGATTTTGTGACCATTCATTTTAATTCAATCAAAACAAAAATATTCGACCAGATAATGGCATTAGAAATTTAATGGGTATAAAGAAAATGAAAAAATCGCGCTGTGCTACTTATATATTTACACTAATGACTTTAACATACATACCTATTGCTTCTGCTGATCCAACTTCTATTGGAATTGGAGCAGGTTGGGCAACATCACCATATAAGAGTTACAGCTCGAAAATTTATCCAGTTCCACATATTGATTATGATAACGGTGTATTTTTTATCGATGATTTATCTGCAGGTGTTTATGCATATCAGGCCAATGGACAAAGTCTTTCAATTGGTGCTCGCTATTTAGCTAATGAATTTAAACCTCATGATTCTGATAATCATCGCTTAAAACAATTAGATACTCGACATTCTACTCTACTTGCAGAAATCGAATATTCAATTGATACTGACTTCGGCAGTTTTTCTAGTAGTGTTGGTACCGATGTTCTTAATGAAAGTAACAGCATTTTAGCTAATGCTGATTATAGCTTACCTTACCTAGAGGGTAATTTAGTTATAGTACCAACCATTGGTATCAATTGGGCAAACAGCAAACATAACGACTATTACTATGGTGTGTCTCACAGAGAATCATCTCGCTCTGGATTACGTTATTTTAATGCTGATAGTTCAGTAACCCCTTATGCTGAAATCGGCGCCCAATATTCATTAACGGATAATATTGCTACTTTTGGTGGTGTTCACGTTGATAAATTAACCGGTGATGCTGCCGATAGTCCAATGGTAGACAGCAGTACAATTACTTCTGTTTATATGGGGCTATCTTATAAATTCTAAATAATTTGATCTATTTCAGAATTAAAGCGGATGATAAAACAATAGACCAATCGTATTATTATAGTACGCTTTATTTACGACAATTATGGTAAAATAGTTATCCTAAATAAAACTTAGGAAGTGTAATAACATGCTTTGGTTTAAAAATGCCATTATTTACCAACTTAATAATGACACCTTACTAAATAAAGACACTATTGAAAAAGCAGTCAAATCCCAACTTTTTACACCCTGTGGTAACCTTGATACCACTAAAATAGGTTGGGTATCACCTTATCGTGATGACAATCAAGATAATTTAATTATTGATATCAATGGACAATTCTTATTACGTATAAAAAAAGAGACAAAAATATTACCTGCGCCAGTTATCAAACAAGCATTATTGGAAAAGATAGATAAACAAGAGCAAACATTAAGTAGAAAATTAACTAAAAATGAGAAAGCGACATTAAAAGATGAGGTCATGATTGATCTCATGCCTCGAGCCTTTAGTAAATATAATCACTATTGGCTTTGGGTTGATACCGACAATAAACGTATCATTGTCGATAGTAGCAATTTTAAACAAGCCGAAGATATTTTAGCTATTTTACGTAAAGAGTTAGGTGCACTTGCCTTAACACCGTTATCAATTGATAAACCGCTAGAACAAATATTAACAACTTGGGCTAAAGAAAAACTTAGTTTTCCACCTTTTATATTAGGCGATCAAGCTGAATTGAAAGATCCGCTTGAAGGAAATGGCATTATTAGTTGTAAAAATCAAGATATCACTAGTGATGAAATGCTAATTCATTTTGATTCAGGAAAATGGATCACAAAAATGAAAATTATTGATGATAGAGGTGTGAATTTCATTGTACACAGTGATTTGACGTTAAAAAGAATCAAGTTTGATTCTATCATTTTAGATGAAAATGAAGATATTGGCTCAGATGAATTTGATAAGCGTCTCGAAGCTGATTTTATTATTATGTCAAACGTTTTAGCTAATACCATTAATGAGTTTACACTCGTGATTAACAAAATTATTTGATAATATTATTTAAATATTTTTTTAGTGTTGTATTATAAACTCTAGCTTTGCATATAAAGTATGCTATAATCACAAAAGATTATGTATAGCATAATTTACTTGAAGATAAATTATTATTAGTTTATTTCAAATAAACTTAAATAAAAACAAACTAAACAACGTCTATAACAACATATAAGTTGAGGCAAGAAAATGAAAAAAACAACTCTAGCTCTAGCAATCGCAGTTGCAAGCTTAACAGCTACTGCAGCTAATGCAGCATACGAAGACAACACTTTTTATACAGGTGCTAAATTAGGTTGGGGAGAACTCTATAGCTTAGATGCTCATAAAGTTCGCGGTGATGATGAAATTGGCATCAAAACTTCAGATCGTAGCAACGTTGCTGGCGGTGCATTTGTTGGTTTCCAAGCAAACCCTTATTTAGCATTTGAATTAGGCTATGATTGGTTAGGTTCAGCTAAATATAAAAGAACTTGGTCAGATGATAATACTAAAGCAGGTAACAGCAAAGTATCTGCACAAGGTGTTTCTTTAACTGGTAAATTAAGCTATCCATTATCATTCATCTCTGACGATTTAGATGTTTATGGTCGTGCTGGTGGTATGGTAACTATCGCTAAATGGAAAAATAGTGGTGATTATAAAGACTACTATGGTCATGGCGGCACTAAAACTGATGTATCACCAGTTTATGCATTAGGTCTTGATTATCGCTTCGACGAAGACTTCTCTACTCGTTTAGAATACCAATACACTCAACATATTCATACTAAAAGTGATGCATCACCTGATTCAGGCTTGTTAACTTTAGGTATTACTTACCGTTTAGGTTCTCCAGCAGTTGCTGCTCCAGAAGTTGAAGTTAAAACTCAAGAAAACCGTTATGTATTAAACGAAGATGTTCTATTTGCTTATGCAAAAGCTGATTTAAAACCAGAAGGACGTCAAGCACTTGATAACCTATTAACATCTCTTGTTAAAATTAACCCAACTCAAAGTGCAATCGTTGTAATTGGCCATACAGACCGTATTGGTTCAGACAGCTACAACCAAAAACTATCTGAACAACGTGCACATTCAGTAATGAAATACCTAGTAGAAAAAGGTGTTCCAGCTGATTTAATTAGTGCTCGTGGTATGGGTAAATCTCAACCAGTTACAGGTACTAAATGTAATGCACTTCGCGGCGCTGACTTAAAAGCATGTTTAGCACCAGATCGTCGTGTTGAAATTGAAGTTAAAGCACGTAACGTTAAAGAAGTGAAAGTGATCGACTCAACCAATTAATTTTGATTGATTTAATCACTAAAACCCGGCATCAGCCGGGTTTTTTATTTATAAGATTTGGTTAGTAACTAAATAATATATCACCTTCGATCTATAAATTACCCACAAAAAAGATTATAATCAGTACTGTTTTGTTAGTAATTATAATTAAAGGGGTTATTGTGCCTACCGCTATTTGGCAAGATTGTCTTTCTCAATTACAAGAAGAACTTCCGACAACTGAATTTAATTTATGGATTCGGCCATTGCAAGCGGAAATGGTTGATAATAAACTTTATATCTATGCCCCAAATAGATTTGTGCTCGATTGGGTTCGAAATAAATATCTCTCAACTATATCACAACTATTAAATAAACATTTCAATAACGATTCTTTAAAGCTATATCTTGAAGTTGGCTCTACGTTATCAATTGATAAAAAAGTAAAAAAAGAACAACCGAAAGCTGATCTGGCTCCTGCATGGAAAACAACCAAAGAAAATAATAGTAACCATAGTTATCATTCAGGAATCAATCAAAAACATACCTTTGATAGTTTTGTAGAAGGCAAATCTAACCAACTTGCTGTCGCGGCGGCAAAACAAGTTGCTGAAAACCCAGGTAAAGCCTATAACCCATTATTTTTATATGGATCAACGGGTTTGGGTAAAACACATTTATTGCACGCAGTTGGTAACCAAATAATTGAAGAACAAAATAATGCTAAAGTTGTTTATATGCATTCGGAACGATTTGTGCAAGATATGGTCAAAGCATTACAAAATAATGCTATTGAAGAATTTAAAAATTACTATCGATCAGTCGATGCGTTATTAATTGATGATATACAATTTTTTGCCAATAAAGAGCGTTCACAAGAAGAATTTTTTCATACTTTTAACTCATTATTAGAAGGTAATCAACAAATTATCTTGACATCTGATCGCTATCCTAAAGAAATAAATGGTGTTGAAGATCGTTTAAAATCACGTTTTGGCTGGGGACTAACAATAGCAATAGAACCGCCAGAACTTGAAACTCGCGTTGCAATACTAATGAAAAAAGCAGAAGAAAATCATATAAAGTTACTTGAAGAAGTGGCATTTTTTATTGCTAAACGCTTACGCTCTAATGTACGAGAACTAGAAGGTGCATTAAACCGAGTTATTGCTAATGCTAATTTTACAGGTAAAGCGATAACGATTGATTTTGTTAAAGATGCGTTAAAAGATTTACTCGCATTGCAAGAAAAACTCGTTACTATTGAAAATATTCAAAAAACTGTGGCGGAATATTATAAAATTAAAGTATCGGACCTATTATCTAAACGCCGCTCTCGCTCTGTAGCAAGACCTCGTCAAGTTGCGATGGCATTAGCGAAAGAATTAACCAATAAAAGTTTACCTGAAATTGGTGATGGATTTGGTGGCAGAGATCACACTACCGTTTTACATGCATGTCGAAAAATTGCAGAATTAAAAGAAGAAAACAATGATATTAAAGAGGATTATTCCAATTTAATTCGAACATTATCAACTTAAAAAAGAATCAACATTATGAAATTTATTATTGATCGCGAAAAACTTATTAAACCACTGCAACTTGTCAGCGCACCTTTAAGTAGCCGTCCAACGTTACCCATTTTAGGTAATTTATTATTACAAGTGAACGATAATACTTTATCAATGACAGGCACCGATCTTGAAATCGAAATGATTGCGCATTTACCTTTAACTGAAGCAAATGAACCGGGTGCGACAACAGTCCCAGCAAGAAAATTCCTCGATATCTGTCGAAATTTACCCAATAATGCGCAAATTTCGATAACCGTTGACGATAATCGATTAATAATTCAATCGGGTCGAAGTAAATTTTCCTTAGCAACCTTACCAGCTAGTGACTTTCCTAATTTAGAAAATTGGCAAAGTGATGTTGATCTTGCGGTTCCGCAAAAAACAATAAAACGACTTATTGATGCTGTTCAATTTTCAATGGCTAATCAAGATGTAAGATATTACTTAAATGGTATGTTATTTGAAATTGAAGACGGACTATTAAAGACAGTTGCAACTGATGGGCATCGTTTAGCCGTTTGCGCTCAACCAATTGGTCAAAATATTGCTAGCCCTTGCTCAGTGATTATGCCAAGAAAAGGCGTGATAGAACTTGCAAAATTAGTTGCCGATAATGAAGAACCGATCAATATGCAAATTGGTAATAATAATTTACGTGTTAATCTTGGCGATTTTACCTTCACCTCAAAACTCATCGATGGTAGATTTCCCGACTATAAACGCGTATTACCTAGAAACCCAGATAAACCACTTGAAGTATCTTGTGATGAATTAAGAAATGCATTATCTCGCGTGGCAATTTTATCCAACGAAAAATTTCGTGGAATAAGATTATACGTACATAATGATCAGATAAAAATTACTGCCAATAACCCAGAACAAGAAGAAGCTGAAGAATTAATTGATGTTAAATATCAATCATCAGAACTCGAAATCGGCTTCAATGTCACCTATTTATTAGATATATTAAATACTCTAAGATGTGATAGCGTACAACTTTTATTAACTGATGCAACATCCAGTGTTCAAATTGAAGATATCAATGATCAATCTGCTACATATGTTGTCATGCCAATGCGCTTATAATCATAACTTCTCTTAGCTTCCGATCCAGTCGGAAGCCTTATTTAATACTATATGACAATTTCACAAATCAAAATTCATCATTTTCGTAATATTGATCATGCCGAGTTATCGTTATCTCGGCATTTCAACTATATCATTGGTGATAATGGTAGTGGAAAAACAAGCCTACTTGAAGCAATATACATGCTTGGACATGGCCGAGCATTTAGGCATATTCAATCCAATCGGATTATACAACATGAACAACCTGAATTAATTTTATTTAGCCAAATTGAATCTGCCAATCAACAAACCCGCACAATTGGCTTATCAAAAACACGCAATAATGAAAATAAAATAAAAATTGATGGTGATGAAGGTTTTCGGCTCACTGATTTAGCAAAACTATTGCCTATTGAACTCATTACGCCAGAGGGTTTTGATTTACTCACTGGTGGTCCTAAATATCGACGAGCTTTTATCGATTGGGGCTGCTTTCACCATTATCCCGAATTTGTCTATCTTTGGAACAATTTAAAACGATTATATAAACAGCGTAATGCGTTATTAAAACAATCTTATAACTATAACCAACTATTACCTTGGGATAAACAGCTAGTTCCGGTTGCTGAAAAAATAAGCCAGATTAGGGCTGATTATACTCAACATATTTTTCCAGAAATTATAAAAACCTGTGAAGATTTTCTACCTGAATATCAATTAAATTGCCTGTACTATCAAGGTTGGGAACACAGCAGTGATTATGCAGAAATACTTTATAAGCAATTTGAACGAGATAAATTAATTAATTATACCTCACAAGGTCCACATAAAGCAGATATCAAATTGCGAGTTGACAACATTCCCGTTGAAGATCTTTTATCACGTGGTCAGTTAAAACTACTCATGTGTGCTTTACGTTTATCACAAGGTGAGTATTATTCAAAACAAACAGGGCAATCATGTATCTATTTAATTGATGATTTTGCTTCTGAACTTGATAACAATAAACGAAATCTATTAGCAAAACGTTTAAAACTTGCAAATTCACAAGTGTTTATTACAGCCGTTAACCAAGACCAAATAACCCAGATGATCGATGAAAATGATAAGATTTTTAACATAAAATCTGGTATAATTTCATAATTGTACGAAACGATAAAAGAAATTAAATAGGTCAAAAAATCCATGTCTAACTCTTATGATTCATCTAGTATTAAAGTGCTTAAAGGGCTTGATGCAGTCCGCAAACGTCCTGGTATGTATATTGGAGATACCGATGATGGAACAGGCCTTCATCATATGGTTTTTGAAGTCGTTGATAATGCCATTGACGAAGCATTAGCGGGTTACTGTAACCATATCGAAGTAATCATTCACCCTGATAATTCTGTATCCGTTCGTGATGATGGACGTGGTATTCCAACCGGTATTCATAAAGAAGAAGGTATCTCAGCGGCTGAAGTCATCATGACTGTTTTACATGCTGGTGGTAAATTTGATGATAATTCCTATAAAGTATCGGGTGGTTTACACGGTGTTGGTGTTTCGGTAGTTAATGCTTTATCTGATAAATTAGAACTTGTCATTTATCGTGAAGGAAAAATACACAAACAAACCTATCATTTAGGTGTGCCAGAAGAACCACTTAAAGTTATTGGTGAAACCACTGAATCAGGGACTTATGTTCGTTTCTGGCCAAGTCCAAAAACGTTCACCAATATTGAATTTGTCTATGAGCATTTAGCAAAAAGGCTACGTGAACTATCATTTTTAAATTCTGGCGTTTCTATTAAATTAATTGATGAACGTACAGGTAAAAGTGAACACTACCATTATGAAGGTGGTATTAAAGCATTTGTAGAATATTTGAATAAGAATAAGAATCCAATTCATCCTAAAATATTCTACTTTAGTACCGAAAAAGATAATATTGGTGTTGAAGTTGCATTGCAATGGAATGATGGTTACCAAGAAAATATCTACTGTTTTACTAATAATATTCCTCAACGTGATGGTGGTACCCATTTAGCCGGTTTTCGTGGCGCCATGACTCGTACACTAAATAATTACATGGAAAGCGAAGGATACAGTAAAAAAGCAAAAATTAGTGCCACCGGTGACGATGCACGTGAAGGGCTTATTGCTGTCGTATCTGTCAAGGTTCCTGATCCTAAATTCTCATCACAAACAAAAGACAAATTGGTTTCATCAGAAGTTAAATCAGCAGTAGAATCGGTTATGGGTGAAAAGTTAACCGAATACCTACTTGAAAATCCTTCTGATGCGAAAATTGTTGTCGGTAAAATTATTGATGCAGCCAGAGCGCGTGAAGCAGCACGTAAAGCACGTGAAATGACTCGACGCAAAGGTGCATTGGATTTAGGCGGTTTACCAGGCAAACTAGCTGACTGCCAAGAAAAAGATCCTGCTTTATCTGAACTTTATTTAGTGGAAGGGGACTCTGCGGGTGGTTCAGCCAAACAAGGACGAAACCGTAAAAATCAAGCAATTTTACCATTAAAAGGTAAAATTCTAAATGTTGAAAAAGCTCGCTTTGACAAAATGCTCTCTTCTCAAGAAGTCGCAACATTAATTACAGCATTAGGTTGTGGGATTGGTCGTGATGAGTATAATCCAGATAAAATGCGATATCATAGCATTATCATTATGACCGATGCCGATGTCGATGGTTCACATATTCGCACATTATTACTCACGTTTTTCTATCGTCAAATGCCTGAAATTATTGAGCGTGGTTATGTTTATATCGCACAACCTCCACTCTATAAAGTTAAAAAAGGCAAACAAGAACAATACATTAAAGATGATGATGCAATGACACAATTCCAAATTGCATTAGCGTTAGAAGATGCCTCATTACATGTTAATGATCATGCTCCTGCACTTGCTGGCGAAGCGCTTGAAAAACTGATTGCTGAATATCAAAAAGTTGAAAAACTCATTACCAAAATGGAACGCCGTTATCCTAAAGCGTTACTTTCTGAATTGGTTTATCATGATGTTTTAGATGAAAAGATTTTACAAAATCAACAATCAGCACAACATTGGGCTAAAACCATTATTGATAATTTAACCAGCAAAGAACAACACGGTAGCAGTTATCGCTATTCTGCTGATTATAATGATAAAACACAATTATATGTGCCAGTAATTAAAGTAAGAACACATGGTGTTGATAATAACTATGCATTAGATCAAGTGTTTATTCATAGTAATGAATATCGTAATATTTGTCATTTAGGTGCGCAATTAAAAGGTTTACTGGAAGATGGTGCTTTCATTCAACGAGGTGATCGCAAACAGCCAGTTAACTCATTTGAAGAGGCAGTAGAATGGTTAATCAAAGAATCACGTCGTGGTTTAACCATTCAACGCTATAAAGGGCTTGGTGAAATGAACCCAGAACAGTTATGGGAAACAACTATGGATCCAACCAGCCGTCGCATGTTACAAGTGACCATAAAAGATGCAATCGAAGCTGATCAGCTGTTTACTACCTTAATGGGAGATGAAGTTGAACCACGTCGCTTATTTATTGAAGAAAATGCGTTAAAAGCGGCTAATCTTGATTTTTAACAGCCTATCAGCCCTATTACAGATAACAAAAAACCAGATAAATATCTGGTTTTTTTTATTGTGATGGCTAAAGCAAGTTATACTTATCTTTTAAAATAAGTTAATGCCTTAATTGTCTTTATTGGCAAACAGGTCTATTTATTTTCAAATCAGACACCGCATTGTTCATCTGTTTAATCATATCTTTTGGGCTCTGAGCGATATAGACCTTCCCTCCGGTCATATCCGCAACACAATCAATTTTATGTTCGCCTGCTATATCGACAATATTAATTTTCAATTTTGGTTTCTGCGTCGAAATATAATTCGCTAAAGTACAAATATTGTTCTTTGAACAGCTATCTTCACCATCACTGATGATCAAGATATAATCATTACGATTCACACCATCTAGCATACTACTCGCTTTTTCAAGTCCACTATAAAGTGGTGTTCCACCCCCACCAGCACCTGATGGATTAAGTCTAGTGATATTATTTTTTAAAATACTACGACCAGCATAATCATAAAATTGCGTAAAATTTGCCGCCGGACAGCGATTTAACGTGACAAGCGATATACCAATATTGGGTTGTATTTTATCGATACTAGATAACGCTACGCTTTTACTTGTCGATAAACGGCTCGGTAAACGCGTCATTTTTTTCTGATAATCAGCCTTTTCCTGTTCGGACATATAACGAGGATAACCATAAGACAGGTATTGAAAGAATTGCTCAACTTCTGCTGGCGATTCAGCTAAAGTTGCTGTCATCGATAGAGAATTATCAAACACAATAACCATTTTTGATGGATTCGGATTGTTCTTTATCTCATCTTGGGTGATACAATTAGGCGGATTTTTAACCTTAGGTTTTGGTTTAACTTTCGGTACTTCTTCAGAATTAATTACAGGCTCTGGCTCTATAGCAGGTACGGGAGCAGGTTCTGACGTAGCGACAACTTGCGGCTCTTTCGGAGGTTCCACTACCGGAGCCGGTTTAGATACAGGTTCAGGTTTATTGACTAATACTGGCGGAATAATAATTAACTCAGGTACAGATTTCACCTTGTTTTCTGATGAAGATGGATAAAAAAAGTACCACAATAGGCTCAATAATCCTAGTAATAGCAATGCCAAAATTAACCAGTACCACCAACGCCAAAATGATTTTGAAACCGTAACAGGGGGAATAACCGGTTGCGATAAAACGGGTTTTTCCAGATCGAAAATAATAACGGGTTCATCATTAATAACAAAAACTTGATTGGCTAAGTTTTTTATTCTAGGCAACCATGAAACTATCAATTTTTGTTGTTCATCATTTAAAGGAATTGATTTAATCGCCGTTTCAATATCATTAATTCGCGTGGTTAATGTATCTTTTATTTTTTGCTTATGCGATTCATCTGCAACATTATCAATTAATATCGGTTGCCCTTCAAGATTAGTATACCAACCTAAATAGTCATTGTTACTCATAAGTTTAGGTATAGCAAAAATGGAAAAAGTGCGTTCTGTCAAATGCGGTTTTAACAACGATAACACTAAGGAGTATTGCTCCAATAAAGCCAACTTAGTTGAATCATTATGATCAATTGAAATCCGGGTTATTCGTTGCATTATTCACGCATTTCCTTCTATTTTGAACATAGAATAAACAAGCTTATTAACTCAAGGCTGTTTTTATCAACAACATCAAAAATTTATTATCGCTTTACACTACTCACAAATCGGTTTACTAATATTCATATCAGACACAGCATGATTCATTTGATTGACAATTTCTGTTGGATTTTGTGCTATGTAAACTTTACCACCAGTACTTTGAGCAACACAGTCAATTTTATGTTGCCCTGCAATGTCGACAATATTAATTTTCAAACGTGGTTGCTTAGCCGCTATATTACTCGCTAACGTACAAATATTACTTTTCGTACAATTATCATCACCATCACTAATAATTAAAATATAGTCATCGCGGTTTACGCCATTAAGTAATTTACTGGCTTGTTGTATACCACTATAAAGTGGCGTTGCGCTGTTATATTCTAACGGATTTAATTTATTGATTTTATTTTTTAACTTTGATCGATTAGTATAATTATAAAATGATGTAGTTTGAGCGACCGGGCAACTTGTAAGTGTCACTAATGCGATATCAATATTTTGCTGTATTTTATCAATTGTGGATAATGCCACTTTTTTACTACTTGATAACCGATTAGGTAACCTAGTCATCTTTGCTTCATAAGCGTTGGCTTCACTTTCTGACATGGAATTCAAATTAGTTTTTAAATATTGATCTATTGCGGATTTTGACTCCATTAATGTCAATGTCATTGATGCTGAATTATCAAATATTATTACCATTTTAGATGCGTCATTATTATTGGCGACGTCTTCTTTTCGAATACAATTTTTAGCTACTGGCTCAGGCACAGGTTGCAGAACAACAGGTTCAGGCTCTTTCGTCGGTGGTTCAACAACAGGGGCTGGTGGCTTGTTAACTAACACAGGCGGAATAATTATTAACTCCGGAATAACATCAGGCTTTTTATCTTTATTAAATGGACAAAAAAAGTACCATAACACGCCTAAAAGTCCTAATAGCAATAATGCCAATAATAACAAATACCACCATCGCCAAAATGATTTTGGGGCAACCTCAGGCGTAACCGGCGTAGGTTTGGGTAAAATTGGTTCTTCAAAAGAATTAACAATGACAGGTTCACCATTAACAATATAAATTTGATTACCTAAACTTTTAATTCTTGGTAACCAAGACGAAACTAATGTTTGTTGCTCACTATCTAAACGCATTGACTTAACGGATAATTCAATATCGTTGATCCGTGTTTGTAACGTTTCAGTAACTTGTTTCTTCACAAGTTCATCATTAACATTACTTAGTGAAGTAGGCTGTCCTTGAAGTTCGGTGTACCAACCTAAATATTGATTATCATCAATTAGTCGAGGCGTCGCAAGAATTGAAAATGTTCGTTCGGTTAAATGAGGTTTTAGCAACGATAACAAAGAATTATATTGATCCAATAAAGCCATTTTTTGTGAATCATTAGAGTCAACTATAATCCTTGCTATTCGTTGCATGCGTAATATATTCCTTAAATATAAGTTTTCAAATAAATAATACTATTGAGGGTCTCGTATAGTTAAATATTCAATGCTTTTTGTAATTGTTGAAGTTTTTTATTTAACTTATCTAGTTCGACCTGTTTTTCAACTTCTGACTTGCTTGATTTATTTACTTGATTATATTGTTGCTCAATGTCATTGACTTGTTTTAATAAATCGTCACGACCTTTCGCTTTTGCTTTGATTTCGCTCGTTAATTTAGACAGATCTTGCTTTAACTTCTGCTGTTGAGCTTGTTTCTGTTTTACACTCAACGTAGTATCGTTTTTCTGTTTTTCGATATTTGCATAAATCTCTTTAAATTGTTGATTTGCCCTTTGTTCATTTTCTAGAATTTGTTTTTTCTGATCAATTCTAGCCTGATAATTACCGGAATAATTACAACTTATTTTATCCATAATACCGATATTAGTATTTTTAGGATCACATTGTTCTGGAGTTGTAGAACAACCTGCGAGTAAAACAAGTGAGAAAACAGAGATAAAAGATATTTTTTTCATAATTAACCAACCTTAACAGCTGAACGTTGTTGAGTAACTAAATTAATTTGTTTTTCAAGTGCTGCTATTTGTTTATGTAGTTGACCGATTTCTTTATCCAATCTGGTGACATTTACACCTGATTGTTGTTCCTGAACAGACAGATTAACCCAATCATTTTCAACTTTCTTAATCCGTTTTAATTTATCATTTAAGTAAGCAATATTCGCATCGATTTGAGTTAACTCTTTCTGAGCTTGTTTTTTATTGACACTTTCGCTTTTAATTTGTTGATTTAGCGCATTAAGGGTAGCTAAATTTCTATCCACAACATCTTTAGCACTTTGAGTAATTGATTGCACTTCGGCGGTATTTTGTTGAACATCTTGAATATAGGCATCAATGCGCGCTTCAGCATCAGCATATTCTGCTCGTTTTTTATCCAAGTAATAATTTCCACCCATCATTACCCCACAACCGACAGCGGCAGAAGCAAGGCATGCAGCGGGTTTTCCACCCAACAACACACAGCCAAGCCCTGTAATACCTGCACCTATAGCACAAGATTGCCATGCAGATTTACTAAAAAATTCAGCGGTTGTACCTTTAGTCAATTCAGGATCGACATTTTTTGTACTCGCTCCGCCAGATGTAGATTGGCACCCAGTTAAAACGAGTGAGATGCATAAAGCAAGTGTACCTATCATTTTGTTCATTATTTCTTTCCTTTTATCTCATTACAAGCTTGCAGCCAAGTTGTTCTTTCGATCTTACCTGATTCAATATATTGATTAATATGTTGTAAATAAAGTTTTAAGTAATCACTCATATTCGCTTTACCACTGTTTTCTAAAATAAATTGAGTGGGTTGTGCTTGCTCATCAATAGTATTTTTTTCATAATTTGATGCAGTACTAACAATGGTGTCGGCATAATATTTTAAAATAAAGTCCCTAGCACTTTTCGACTCATCGAGCACCTGTTTTAAATTATTGAGTTTTTCAGGTGAACACATACCACCATTATTGGCATTATCTGAATCTTTCGTTTCACAAACTTCATTATTCATGGTGTTATATAAATTATTATTATATTCAAATTTACTATTTAAGTCAGAGACATTCGCACATAAAAATGCACCTAACTGTAGCGCTGCTTGAATCGAGCGGTTTCGCTGTTCGTCACGAGCTTGATTGGCACTACGTAAAAGTGTATTTAGTTGATTGAGTTCTTTTTTAGTCTTCTCATCTTCGACTTGTTTAGTGATTTTTTCAAGTTCACTCACCACATTTTGTTTTTGATTGGCTTCGGCCTCTGAACCTAATTCATTCCATTCTTTGTCTAATTCTTTAACAATATCGCTACTAGACATCACTTCGGTTGTATAGACCACACGAAAACCGACATCCACACTTTTATAAGCACTTTTATTATCATAATATGGTTTTTCAATACGAAAAGCAGTGGTGATTGACGATTCGGGTGTCAAATAACTGCCGCCTCTAACCGTCATACCACCAGGTTGACCATGATAACGATCAAGTTTGTTCATACGAAAAGAATCAAACATCATTTCGCTAGCATTGCCTAACATATCATATAGATCAACAGGATTAGGTTGTAAACGGCCTATAAGCTGTAATTTACCATTGGCTGATTTTGCGCCAGAAAACCATGCATAATTTTCTAAATTTTCAGTCATTGGGAAACGCATTTCACGAAACTCAGAATCTGTCACTTTTGAACCTCCCCGAGCTGCATATTCCCATTCGGTATTATTAGGTAGACGGATATAACCTTTCGGTAAGGTATTAGCATTAATCTTCGACTGATTTTCAATCAACCAACGATTATATTTATCAGTAAAAGCAACAGCATCAAACCAACTAATGTTGGTAATAGGAAAGGTAAGAGCTAGTTTTGCTGTGGGGCAAGTATCACTCATCACAGCTTGATATTGCAAAGCGGTTATTTCATATTTACCAATCAAATAATAACGCTCTTTTCCCTTTTCAGAAAAACTACCAGAAATATAATTGGGGGTTGCATATTCGGCAAAACCGAGCTCTTTTTGATTACTGCCTAAAATAACTTTAATATCATCTAAAGGCTTATTCGTTGGTGTATAGATCTTTTTCATTACCAAACTACCATCACACGGCATAGGCAAAATAACATCATCTTTTGCGGGTTTTGGATTGAAAAAATTACTATTCCAAGGTTCAGCATAGCAACTCAACGGAAATAAACTTATAGTTAATCCCCAAAAAGCAATTTGTTTTAAGTTACGCTTCGCGTAAACTTTCTGCTGGTTGGATCTTAATAGCACGTCGACCTCCTATGGCTACAACGACACCTGAAATAACTATACACAACAAAAATGCAATGATAAGGTGGTAAAATTGTAAGCGACTTACAATTGGTTGTGAAATCAAATTTTTACCTAACACTGCATTAAAAGCATAATTTCCTAATAAAAATAGCACAAAGGAAACTAAAAACGCCAAACAACTCAATATAACGGCTTGATTGATTAAATACCCCATTATCGCTTTGGATTGAAAACCAAGTAATCGCATAAAAGCTATATCTTTACGCTTACGTTCAATATTTGATAGAAACGAACCTGCAAACGATAAAATACAACCTAGTCCTGCGGTTATGGCAATCACGCTAAAAATAAAATTGAGTACCCTATCAATCGCTTTAACATTTTCAATGGCATTAGACTGTGTGCGTGTTTCGATGTTCTTTTCTCTTAATTTAAACGACAATGGCGCTACATTATCTAAGGAATTGGCATAAATGCGAGCCCTTGCAAATAATGAATGGGGAGGCGGATTATTTTTACCGGTATTCGTTGCAAATAATTCACTTTGATAACCATCATAAAAATTTTCCATTGCAATGAGTAAATCTAAACTGACAAACGCAGCAGCACGACTATAGCGATTCTCAGGAATAATACCTTTAACCTCTAATTCAATTGATCCTTTCTCGAACTTGCCATCTAATTGACGGGTAATAAATAATTTTATATGACTACCCACAGTTACTTGCAATTTTTCCGCTGATAATGCACTTAATAAAATTTGAGTTTTATCATTGATAGAAGGCAAATCCTGTGTGAGCGGATCACCACTCGCTGTAGGAATAATTTCAGCACTGCTCACAAAGTGGCTTGAATCTTTGACTAAATCAGCTTGAGTATTAAGCGAACGCGTTAAAGGAATCACAAAGCCAGTTTCAGGCTGTTTTTTTATCCAGTCAAACATGGCATCATTCAGATTTAAATTCCCCACAATCTTTATTTCTAAATTTTGTGGATCATTAAGTAGTTGCTGCCGTAGCTGAGAAACTACGCCATATTTTAAGCTGAATAATAACAATAATGGCGTAATAACCGATATTACCGATGCGATAATACAAAATGAGACTTTTTTGTCGTACCATAAATCAGACAATGATAAACGGATGATTAGCAACCATTTTAATATCATTTTACTCATCGACGCTTACCTTGCTTTGTAATGGTAAAAAAACTGATGATTGTGGAGAGTTTAATTTGGCCGATAAAGTAAATAAACCTTTACTTGCAATACGTTGCCAATCATGCGTAACAATCATTGCGGCAATATTATCTTGTTTTGCCTGTTCAATAATCAAATCAAACAGTAAATTGGCGTTATAAGGATCTAACGCTGAAGTCGGCTCATCAGCGAGTAATAGTGCAGGTTTATGAATAATCGAACGAATAAACGATGCTCGTTGCCTTTCACCAATTGATAACTGCTTAGGATATTTACTGAGTAAATGCGCAATGTTAAGTTTGTCGACTAAATAATCAAATCTTGACATATCAACAGGTAACTGGAGCAATTTAAGTGGTAATACAATATTTTCCTGAATCGTCAAAAACGGCAGTAAACCACCTGTTTGTAACATAAATCCCAAATAGCGAGCACGTATAATCGCTAGTTCATCGATATCATTACGGCGAATTAATTTAGCTATATCAATATCACTATTATCTAAAACCAATTTATAACAATCCAACTCATCAGGTTTTAAAATCATGCCGATCATTTCAAGCAACGTACTTTTACCCGACCCGCTATCGCCTTGTATCACAACAACTTGCCCTGCGTTTAATGATAGCTCTGGCAGGCAAACGTTAAAAAAAGATTTGCCTGTAGAGCGAGAGATGGCTAATTGCTTTATTGTTAACATGAGCTTTACGGTAACATTTCTAATGGGATAGGATAAACATTATCACGAGGATCACTACCTTCAGCTAATGAAATCCAACGATCAACATCGGCATTACATTTCTGATAATAACGAATTTTGCTATTAAGATTACGAATAAATTTTTCTTGTTCAAGTCCACTCATACTTTTCCAAGTATCTTGATCCAGTCCAGTAACATCACTTTTATAAGGAATATTATCCAGATATTCGCCAAGCAAACCTAAATCAGCAATTTTGGTAACTGAATCTGATTTTAGTTTACTTGGATCTTGCCCCATAGCTGCGGCAACAGAACGTAATTGTGAAAACATATCATCAGAAGAAATCAATCCATCATTAGCCGCATGAGCAATCTTACTAACCACATCACTTAAGTCACTCAATTGCGATTTAGTTAATAAAATCCGAGGCTCTGCTGTTGGTATTGTTGGTTTGACAAAATCTTTATCAGCAATCCATGCTTTAAAAACTGAAGGGGCTTTAGTTCCATTGGTATCACCTAAATAAGCAAGCTGCATTGCTTTACTCAATAATAATGCATCTTTTAGCATATCCGAATCATCATCTTTAGCATTAAGTGCATTACCTACAGATGCTTCACCTTTATACGCTAATTTTACTTGTTCAGACAACGCATCAGCTAATAAATCAACCTTCTTACCAAATTCTTGAACATCACCAGCATTAACAGGGTAATAAAGTGATTTATGAATAAAATCATTGTAGGTTAAATCAGAATATTGCGCGGCAGCGACTTGATGATCTTTTTCACCACTTGGTGTTTTTAAATGCAGTGCATAAATAGCAACACCTTTATGCTGAGCTTCAAGCCTTAATTGCGCAGCATCCATACCGGTGCTAGACAGTTTATCGTCACCAGGAATGGCACTAGCATCAGTAATTAAAATCATATATCGCGCGCCAAAACTATTCCAATTAATATCATTTAGCGCTTGTGCAACACCTGCATAAGAATCTTCCGCAAAATAAGAAGTTGAAACAGTTGCTTGTTTGAGTGAAGCACTTAATTTCATGAACTCTTCTTTATTTTGAACTTTATTAGGATCAACAAAAATTTTAGAAACAAACTCCAATTTATCTGACGCTTTTAAACTAGAACGGAACGATACTAAACCGAATTTAACCTGATTTTGTAAGTGTTCCTTTTCAATATGTTGATAAACACGTTCAACCGCCTCTTTGGTTCTTGAAATATAAGGATCCATTGATATGGTTGAATCAATGACAAAAACAATTGCAGCTTTAAATGGTACAACTTGATTAGCAGCATCATCCGAGCTTTGATTATTAGGGGAATTAGAATTAGTGTTATTTTTAACCAATTTATCTTGTTTACTCACTGAAGCGACTTCTAAAACTCGCTCATAAAAACCTTTACCATTCATTACCTCTTCACCTTGTAAAATAGGTAACAAATAAAAGTTCGTTTTAAAATCAATATACTCTTTCGGCTCTTGCGCCACAATTTCAGGCGTTGCTTTATCAGCATTTAATGAGTCTCGAATGGGTTTTAACAAAGTTTCGGGCTGATCTGAATCTACAATTTTGGTTAAAGCCTCTTTATCTTTAAAAAATAATAGAGGATCACGATCAACCGGATTGGTAAAAACCAATGTCATTTGCATATTCCATGCTATTGCACAGGAATTATTTATCCAACCTACTGTATTACCATATGAATCAGGCCCAATACTAAGCCACTCTTGATTATTATCTGTTTTTCGTTCATACACATAATATCGAGAAAAAGCAGGTAATGTAGCGCCTGTTGGATCAGTAATATTTTTTTTCAATTCACAAGTTGGTGTACTTAACACTCGTTGATAAAGTGTTGTTTTACCTTCTTGTTTTAGTGGTTCAGCAGCTAAACTTATCAACGGCATACAGGCAAAAGTTAGACTGATAACTAATTTTGAAACGGCTATTTTTTTCATACCTGTGTTCCCCATTATTTTTGTAACTCGTCTAATCGTTCTTTAGCTAATGTATTATTCGGATCATGGTCTAATGCAGTTTCATACCAATAACTTGCTGTACCTTTATCTGCTTTAAAACAATTATTTGTTTGATAAAACTTTTCGTCATACTCTTTAGCATAAAGGAAAGCAATCTGGCCATTTTGCTGGGCTTGATTTGCATATAGACGCTGAGCAATATTACATTTATCCGCCTTTTTTGCATCATTAATTAACTGGATAATTGCCTGAGTATCTGGCTTGGTTTGTAAACACTGTTGAATAAAAGCCAGATCGTCTGTTGTGGTACTATTTAAACTGCATTGCGTATTAACTTGAGCTGTAGGTTCGACAGGTTGTGTTTTTTGAAACACTAAAAAATACCATGCAGCTAGACCAAGACCAGCTAAAATCAATAGAACAATGATAATAGTGATAACCAAGCCTAATTTACTTTTCGATTTTTTTAACTGAGGAGTCTGAGCAATCTCTGGTTCAATTACTGTTTCGACCTCAAGTTTAACCGGCTCAACAAGGTCATCATTTTGCGTCTCAATGTTGGGGGTTTGTTCAGGCTCTTCAGGTAGTTCAACAGGTTCAGTAAGTGATTTGGTTTCAACCGGTGAATTATCTGAAGACGGTTGTACAACATTTAATGCTGTTGAAGCTAGTACATCTTCGGCAATACTAACAACACCACCATCAATATAACGTTGGTTTTGTTTGTCACGTAACTGTATTAAAAACCGTTTAGTATTGTCTTGAGATAATAATGAATCAACTAACCATTCACTCACATAACCGCTAATTTGTTGATTATCCACTGACAAATCAGCTATTGAATGCCAACTCTTTTCGGGTCCCCATTGTTGCAAACCAGATAAATAATAACCATCTTGATTACGCTGTATAAGCATGTCGATATCAGCACTACCATTCCACTTTTTTGCCGAAAACTTCGCAATTCCAGGTTTATAACCTTCTAATTCAATTCTTAATGCCATAATATCCTCTATTTCGCTTCCCAATCGCCAACCTATTTTGTCATTCAGTTATCAATAACAAAATTTTCATTTAAAATCAGGAAGATCTAATATTATTTTTTGTTAATTTTTCAATCTTATTGTTATAACATTAATTTATATAAGCTTGCTTAAAGCTAGCCAAAATCTCGCCTAGACGACTATTTTGTTCTTGACTAATTTCACGCCCAGCATGATGTCCAATGTTTTCTTGAGCAAGCATAGCAAATGCAATAAACCAATCGAATATTGCATACTGAGAATAATTTTTAGTTTTCTCATCTAATATAGGCAATGGATGCGATTGCTGATGCGTAAATTCAGCTACCGGTGAAGAAAAAATAGGTTTACCTTGATTCACCCGGCTCATTGGTATATCAACAGCTTGCCCCTGAACAAAACCAAGCCAAGCAATAAAATCTGCTAACAAAGTATGAATGGTGCTCACTTGTCTTGACTCAAGATCATCACGTTTACTACCTGTATTTTCATTATTTAAAATGCGATCAGTTAAATTTGCCTCAAGCTTTAAACGATTTGCAGCTGTGATTAACTCTTCGACGATAAAAGATAACGATTTCTGATTTAAACCAAAAAACTGCAAAACATGTTTATCTAATACCATATTTCTTAAATAATCCAACCAAGCAGTAAAAACTGTTTTGGCTAATTTTGACTCGGTAGGTAACGAAGATGTAAGCGTCACTTCAGAAGCAAAGGTTGCATCAGAAAATAACTCAAAATCAGTATTTAAGCCAAAATCAGTTGATAAATCATCACTATTTGCATGCACATCATTAGTATCTTGAGTTGTTTCAGTATCAATATTACTCGTATGATAAAGCGCACGGATAGTTTGATCCGGCAGTTCTAAAGTTTTGAGTAATTCGCCAAGTAATAATGCTTTCCCTTGTAGTTCTTTCACTACATCAGTAATAATTTGTTTTTTCTTACTTAATTCTTCATCACTATCAGCATGATACCAAGTATCAAAACGCATATTTATAATATAATCAATTTTTTCATTAAGCTGCTCTAAAATACGCTGTTGCTTAACTTCAGTAATGGCAACTTGTTCTAAATATTGGCTAATGCGTTCAATACCCCCATCATTTAGCTGCAACATAGCATCCCACGCTGTAGCCGGTTGATTAACATATTGTTCAATATCGGGATTTTCAATAAACGTTTTTTTCAATAGCAACATTTTCTGTTGATAACTATCGTTATAAGATAATTCACGGTTAGAAGTAGCATCAACGTTTAAAAACGGCACATCAAAACCGGGTTTTCGCACTAAAAAAACATTATTGAATTTATGACCATTTGACCAATTTGTTAACCAATCATAATTACCAAAGCGCTCTAAAATAGTTTGTTGTAGTAATCCACCTTTACCCCAGCTATTTTTGAGATTATCTTCTGAAAGTATTAATGAGCTACCAATACGTTTATCAAACATGGTAATCGCCCATAATAATCCTGCTTTTTTTGTCGCTCTTTTTTCAGCTGTCTCACCTTGGGTTTTATCAATCCAACGTTCAAGCACAGGGCCGACATCATTAACATCAGACTGTTTGTCTGATGGCGTACAGACAACAAGCACGTTCATTTCTTGATTATCAGTGTATTTTTCAAAAAGATAAGCCACTTTACCTCGCAATAAAAGCTGAGCGATCGGGTTACCTTCCTTAACATCAGAGACAGAAATCAAATTCAAACGACCGCGATACCCAGGAAAATCAAGCAAATCAACTTTTTCAAAAGTGGCAACACGTGTTGGATTGACTAAAGGAAAAATCAGCTCAGCAGTCAAGAACGCTAATTGAGCGATAGATATTGTAGTTGGTCCACCATTTAATGGAGTAATAGTGACTTGAGTATCGCGATCGGTATTTAATCGTTCAAGAATATCGACGTTCATAATGCTATCAATTTGCGATTTAACGCCATTATTATCTTTCACTAAGACCGATAGTGGGGCATAAACAGTATCAACATGGTTTAAGCTGGTTAAAGTCGTGGCAAGTTGGGTATAAGTCACAGTCAATTCGTTTATGCCACCCCATAACACCGAAAAAAGTTCACCACGATCAGGTATTGAAAGATATGGGAGTAATTGCATCGCCTTTTCCCAATATCCGCCTTTCAATCCTTCTAAAGCATTGCCAAAATTTTCGGAAAGATAATCATAAAGATCAACAATATCGTCTTCGCTTATGCCGCCAGTACGCTCAGTTTGCTTCTTGCCTTCGAGCTGTAGAAGCAGCTGCTTCAATGAAGAGAATTCGATTTTATTCGTGATTTTTTGTTGATCAAAATCTTTAAAATAAGCATTAATTAAAATTTTTACAATTTCAATCTCTTGAAATAATCTTAATTCTAATGGGTAGTTGGCTATTCCCCCTTTGGCTATACGACTAAAACGGGTAACCAGTCCAGTTGCTTCTTTACCACTTCCAACAGGATTAACATGTTCAATAAAGTCTAACACTTCATTGTCAACAACTGTTTCAAGTTTACCGTTTTCACCGGCAGCTAGTGCCGAGATAAGATAAGATTTACCCGCTTGCGATAATCCAAAAAAACCGACCGCCACAGATTTACTTGAGACATCACCCAATCTTTTGGCTGTATTACGTAAACGACGAAGATCAAGAATTAAGTTATCAGCCTCGCTATTCAATCGTTTGGATGAATCACGAGTCTGTTTCACCCATTCAATCGCTTGTGCTGACGCTTGATACACTTGATCCCAAGATTTAGGAAGTTGTTCATTTAAATTATTCATCGTTTTATCATTCCACTATCAAGCCAATATTGTGTACTTATTAATCCAGAATTAACCATTGTATTTAGGTTCAATTTAATATCCTGATTTTTATTACAAGCACGCCCATCAGAAGCTTTAACGTCTTTAATATAAAAATTCTCAATGGTTTTTTGTCGACTTTTTATGCCTAATGTCACTTCTAATACCACACCTTCAGTACTCAAGCGTTTAGCTACTTCACTGTTTTCTATGGTTAAAATATAAATTGGTGACGCCGGCCAACGCTCGATTTCTAATTGCTTGAAACCGAGCCGTGTAGTACCACGGATCTCAAAAGAGGTATCGGGAAAGTCATAATCAGGATCATCTAAATCAATATCTCGATAATAAACATTTTCCTTTTTTATCATATTAAGATTATCTAAAAGACCAATATATTTAACTGTAGAATATAAATCGATATTTGATGATCTAAAATAAAAATTAGGTAAACGTAAATTTTTACTTAAAAAGCATAACATAGCGCCAACAGCCGCGGTTGTTTTAGGATCGTCAATACGTTCTTGTTTATGGAATGGATACCAACCGCCAGTATAATAACCATGTAATGGTAAGATTCTTCCCGCTGGAATCGACAAGCGCGATCGAAAATAACTTTGTACACCAGGTAAACGTGACGGGCGACCGGTTAACAATAATACATCACATTGATAACAACTAATGATTTCAGACAGTGCGTCAAACGTTTTACAAATATTGTAATAATCACCACGTATAAATAAATAATGGATTCGTTTAAGATTAATCTCAATATTTAAATCCAATACTGAAAAAGTAGGATTATTCAGTGCTCGCCGAATCGGTTCATTAATAAAATTAAGCACATGATCAGTCATGACATTATGCTGTAATAGCTCTCTAAAAGTAGCGTTATACACATGTTGCTCGGCATGCAGCGGATCATAAAGCTCATATCTTTTTAGTACTTGCAAACCCAATGGCGTAAATAACTGTAAAGTCAGTTGTTGACGTAATACAGCATCTTGAATAGAAAGCTGCTGTGAACCAATAATTGTGGATAAAATTGGATTAGGATCAGTAAGCCCAGCTTGTTTTAAGCCATTAGTCAAAGCTGTGAGCACAGTGTCTTGAATAATATCAAGTAAGATATCATCACCCGCCACTTTAAAGCCATCACGAAAACGTTGAATTGGAACAATATAAGCATTACTGCTATTGATTTGCTTGCTGGTTCCATAATCAAGCTCATAATCGTTTATAACTAAATCGGTTGTACCACCACCAATATCTACTGTTGCAATTGTGAGTTTTTGTTTATTGGTTTTATCTGGACGTACCATTGACGCAATAAATTCTTCACTTCGCCCATTGTAATTATTTTGTGTTTCGTTAAATAAATATACAACTTGTCCACAAGTCGCTTCATCCCATTGTATATAAACTTCGGGGATGTTTGGCCAAACACTTTTTAATTGTTCTGGATTATTAAAATCAATATTATCATCAGAACTATCCCAACCAAGACTTTTCCATACAAGTCCAATAGCTTGGTATACACAACTTTTAAAAATGGCTTGTTCTGGTTTTGGCATTGCAGGTGGAATGGTCAAAATAATTGAACGTAGATTACGTGGCGTTTTAGCGTGTTCGAGTTTATTACGTTGCGCAACGCTATTCATCTGCATTAATGCATGCATCAAAACTTCACAGAGCATGAATGTCATTAACGAACTTCGCGAATATTTTGGATGAAAAACCGGCATTTTACGTTCAAATTCTTCATCTACATCATTACTCAAAATATGTAGTGCTTCACCATATTCGTTAATTAAACTCGAAAATGGTTCAGCGGTGGCAAAGGGTTCATGATCACTTTTTACATAATGGGAATTAAAACGCCAACCTTGCTCATATTTATCTTGATCCCATAAATAGCGTTTAGGGCTAGAAAGACCAGTAGCACCTTCATTGCCTTCTCGTTGACTTGCTAAACGGCTTGCCTCAGCCCCAACACGAACAATACTTGGCCAACGAAACGTGTCCCGCCTTCCACTTTGTAACGAAAAATGTTCCTTACCAAAAAAAGTTTGCGCAAATTCAACACGGCTTTCGAAAGGTTCATTATAGATATGCTCAGGCTGACCTAAATCACGAATTTCAAGCTCATAACGACGATTTAAGCTATCTTTATCTTGCACATGATCTTCAATCAATATTCCACAAGTGCGTGAATTACCCACATCAAGGATCATATCAACGGGTATTGATTTAATCACATCATCTTTAGCATTTGATACAATCTTAATGGTTGGTAATTGTAATGAATCAGCAAGTAAATTGATGATATTTAGATAGTGTCCATAATAAGCTTTATTATTAATTTCTGTATTAATATCATCTTTATGTATTTTTAAACGATCAGTTTGAGGTGCTAGCTCTTGAAATAAATCAATTAGCCAGCTAGTTACCCATTTAAGTTCTAAATACCATGAAACGTGATCTGAACGATGTGCCAAACTAAATACCGCTCCAGTTTTAACATCATTTTCGGTAGGCGCTAAATAGATCACATCTTGCATATTGGTGAAAATTTTAGTATCAAATGCAAAGGTGATGCGATGGGTATTGCCATCAGGATCTTCGCCCTCAGGAATACTGACAATTCGCACACGACTCCAATTATGTGGTCCTTTATCAAAACGTTCTGGAGGAATCGATCTTAAGACAGGAATTGGCAACCAAATCCCATCATATAATTTTAGTGATTGCTCAACACTAATTTCTTGTGTTGGTTTAACCGCAAAAGATAAATCATCTGGCGCAAAAAATTTACCACTCTCGGCATTCTCAATCAGTCTTATTAATGCCCCGCTTTCAGATGGGTCAATAAAATAACCATTTAATTTACTGCGCCATTGATTATCTTTCCAATCTATCTTAAGTGCAAAATCAAGAAACTGAATGCCACTATTCATAATAAGTGTGACTTCTTGACCATAATTGCGTAATTCTGGAAGCATATACTACCTTATTGTTTTTTCATAGTAATTGGGAATTTTTTCCCGTTATCATAAACCCCTTGGCAATCAGCTTGATTGTTTTTACCAGGCGTACATTGAATTTTTGGTAATTGATATTTACTATTGTCACTACATATTGCTTCAGTATTGCTGGCAATATTTAAATTCGACTTGTTAATACCGCTATCTACTTTACCTACACACTTAACACCATCACTACGTGTTACGGTAACTTGACCATTACCTTCATTAAAGTCATAACTCAATTGTAATGGTTTGCCTGTAGCTTTATCTTGAATACCGCCTCCAACAGACCATTGACCATCTAAAAATTTAGTTGATCCCTGTTTAAGTTGATCTTGAGATAAAGCTAAATTATTAGTTTGATCTGGGTTAGTTGCTGTACCTGTTTGCTTACCATCATCTAAATCTGGTGGAATTGACCCTTTGCTATTTTCATCTTTTTTATCAGGTTCACTAGTCGGTGACTTATCATCTTTTTTATTTTGATTATCAACTTTGTCTTTTTCTGAATTATTAACCTGATCATCTTTATTTAACGTGTCTGAGTTTTGATTAAGATTATTATCATCTTTAACATCATTAGGTAATGTAGCGGAATCAACAGGATTAACCGTGTTAGCTACAACATCACCATCCACTTTGGCACCGTTGGCATCAATAATATCATGACCGTTGGTTGTTACACCGTTAACCACTTTAATGTTTCTATCTATTACTTTATTAGTAGGTTCAGGATCTTTTTTATCTTGCTCCAGCTTTTCATCAGTAATAGTAGGAGTAGGAGAAGAAACATGATTATCTCTACCTAAATCAGCATTAATCGATACTACAGGGGATTGCCAACAGCCTCGAAGCCAAAAAATCGCCAATAAAAGTAATAATAGAGGCAGTAATGCAAGTAACCAGAGCCACCAGCGTTTCCACCATGGTTTGTTAATAATGGCCGGCTCAGTAAATGTATGATTGGTTGATGGAGTTGGTTGTTTGAATGATTCTAAACAATAAAATGGCGAATTGACTTGCGCAGTTTGCGGATAAACAAATCCCCAAAAAGTAATAACTGGTTTACCGTTAACAATATAGACAAATTGATTACTTGGAAATCGAATTGCCATCAAATTGGGTTCTAGGTCATCACTCTTATTGTTAGGATCATAAATCAAGCGACTAAAAAGCAGTTGATCGCCTTCTAAATTAGGGTTGCTTGCTAACTGTTTACCAAAATTCAATACTTTGTGTTCAAACTCTTTGAGTAAAATCAAAGCTGATTCTTGCTCTGATTCGCTCGCTGATGTCCAAGGTACAATATCATATTGTCCATCAGGTTGATCTGATTCAAAAGGAATGTACCAATCAATAATATTACCCTGATCATTACGTTGTGGTATAGCTAAACAATCGGCATATTGTTTACCTAATTTAATTCTAAACATTTCACGGATTTGCGCTGCAACAAGATAAGCGGCTTTCCCATCATGCCCAAGCATTTTGAAATCTTTAATATCACCACTGCGAAGTAATGTATTTATCATATATTCCTTTCTATCCCGTTATTTTAATTATTTTTATGTAACTCAATCAATTTCAACAAAAATCTAATTATGGAAACAACCACACTAAATAATAGTGTAAGTTTTTCATAAAATTTTTTATTAGTCGACCATAGTTATTCAATAACTATGAGAACTTATTATAAATAAGTTAGAGTCATTTACTTAGCTAAACTAGTTTTATTCCTGTTATATCAAGTATCGCTATAACCTGAAATTTCTTTACAAAGAAATTATTTCATAAATTGCTCATCAGTTAATACACGTAGTGGTTGCATATCACTTTCACCTTTTATCACCAAAGTGGGATCTGAGCGTAAACACGCGCCACCATAATGACCGCCAACAGTGAAAGTGCAAACTTGTAAATATCGATCATCAACCTTAGGTAAACACCAAAGTTCTTGGTAAATATTTTCTTGCTTAGCAAATTGACCAACCGTTTTGCCTAGTGTTTGTTCTTGACTACTGACTAATTCTATATCACTGCCGCGTCGACCTGCAATAGGTTTAATGGCATACCCTTTTTTGATAAGATCTGCATTAAGTTCAAACGTTGATTCTAATAAATAACGGTGATTAGGAAACAATGACCATAGCACAGGCAAAATCGCTTTATTACTTGGTATTACCGTCCATAAAGGCTCAAAAACCGAGACTTCAGGTCTTAAAAGCACATCAATTAATCTGACAGCATTTTCAGGATGCCAGGTACGAATTGGTAAGCCAGCAACTTGCGCCTCACTTTCTTGTCGAAGCTGCTCTAATACTGTTTCCCATGCCCATGTTTTCCATACACAAGTGACCTGCCTATTTTCATCATCAACTAATCGCCCCTGCTTATCCCATTTTAGACCAGTTAAGCCACGTAATATTTTGCTTTTAAAACCAGCTAAAGTCAGGGCTTTTTGCATAAATAAAGCGTGATAGTTTTCTTCACTATCATCGTCTTGCATGATGTGTACAAAAGCTTGTGCATCACTATGCTTCCAACAGTTAGCAAGCGAATTGAGTAACCCTGCACTTGGATTTGTACCAATATTGAGTTCAGCTTGTACCGCCCATTTTTCCAAAATTTGTCCTGCTTCTGTATGACAAGACGCAGAATCTGCATTGTATTCATAGACTTTCAAACCACGCTCATCCATACAAAAATCTAAACGACCTGTAATCATTTGATAGCGGCGTTGTTGCCATGAAAGCCTTAATCTTGGCCAAAGTATTTCTGGAATATTAAAATTATTTAATAAATGATCGTTTTTCAAAACTTTATCCGTTGCATGCAAATACATCAAATGTAATTCATTCGTCGCACGGATTAATTCTTGTTCAGCACTTTCTGAAATAGTAAAGTAACGATAATGATCATCATGGCTAATTGCATGGCCTGCAGCTAATACATAGGTGCTTTCTAAAGGATCTGACTCATCAAGCCATTTTTTTTCAAATTGTTTGTTATTTGTTATATGAGCACTATGAATTTTAAGTAATGGTTTTGCTACTTCAGGTTGCGGTAAACTATATTCAGTTTTATCTGTTTGAATCATCCAACCTAAAATTTTAGTATCATCAAAGGTATCGTGTAATAAATAACCCTCATTTGTTACTGTCATCTTAAGTTCACGTGTCCATTGCTGACCAATAGGTAAACGCGTATGTATCACATTTTGTTCAGCTATTCTGATTTTGTCATCAAATACTTCGGTAATAACGGCAACATGCCCCGTTCTATCAAATACGCCACCATCATCCCAGATTAATAATGAACCAGCTTCGGGTATTTTTTTACTACCATTAGCAAAAGCTTGTAAAGGTAAAATAGCTTCATTAACCACTTGCCTTAAAAAGCGCAGTGAAAATATTTCGTGAGCCATACCAACATCAGTGAAAACAATACCATAATTCAAAAACAAAAAGCGCCTTGCAAATTCGACACATTGCCACTTATAGCCCATATATTCGTATCCTGAATAACTGCGAAAGGATGCATCATCGGGGTATTGTTCGGGATCTAATGTTTCATAATCTGAAGAATAAATGGCAACGCCGCCCGGTGCATAACCTAATAATGTGCCGAAAGGTTCTTTTTTGTTGGACTGAGATAACATGCTATATTGCCTTATGATTGATAGTTACGATATGTTTTATAACTAATAATAAAATTTTCTTATCATAGATCAAATTAACAGCTTTAAAAAGCGATGTTTATTTTTTGTTACTTGAAGAATCATAAAATGCCTATATATAGGAAAAAGTAGATTACACTAGTAATTAAAAATACCGATTAACTGAGAAATCAAATTATGCAACAGAAAACAAAATTAAATGAATTATTAGAATTTCCATGCTCTTTCACGTATAAAGTAATGGGAGAAGCAAAACCTGAATTAGTTGACAAAGTGGTGACAGTCATTCAAAAACATGCACCGGGTGATTATACACCTTCAGTTAAACCAAGTAGCAAAGGTAATTATCATTCGGTTTCAATTACAATTAATGCAACGCACATTGATCAAATTGAGAATTTATATAAAGAGTTGGGTGATATTGATATCGTAAGAATGGTATTATAACACTTTACCTTTTAAGATTTTTTTGCGCAAAATAGAGCCTTGTTGTTATATTATTATAATTATGAGGCTCTAACATGAAACCAGAAACAATTGCTCTGCACACAGGCTATAGTCCAGAACCAACCACCCATGCCGTTGCTGTTCCCATTTATCAAACAACATCATATGCTTTTGATGATACTCAACATGGCGCTGATCTTTTTGACTTAAAAGTCGCTGGCAATATTTACACACGTATTACTAACCCAACCAATGCTGTACTAGAAGCACGCGTAAGTGCCCTTGAAGGAGGAATAGGTGCATTAGCTGTCGCGTCAGGTATGGCCGCAATTACTTATGCTATTCAAGCTATTACATTTACCGGTGAAAATATTGTTTCGGTCTCGAAATTATATGGCGGAACGTATAATTTACTTGCTCATACATTACCTAACTTCGGCATTACAACCAAGTTTGCACCGCACGATAACCTTCAAGCTATCGAACAACAAATTGATGATAAAACTAAAGCAATATATTGTGAAAGTATTGGTAACCCAGCTGGGAATATTGTTGATTTATCGTCACTTGCAGAGATCGCACATCGACATGGTATTCCTTTAATTGTCGATAACACTGTAGCAAGTCCAGCACTTTGTCGTCCTTTTGAGTTTGGTGCCGACATTGTAGTGCATTCATTAACTAAATATATTGGCGGTCACGGCAATAGTTTAGGCGGCATAATTGTCGATTCAGGTAAATTTCCATGGAAAAAATATCCGGAAAAATATCCAATGTTAAATCAACCTGATCCCTCTTATCATGGTGTTTCATATACTGAAACTTTTGGCGATGCTGCTTATATCGCGCGCTGTCGAGTTATTCCATTGCGTAATATGGGAGCGGCACTTTCGCCATTTAATACTTTTTTATTACTGCAAGGGCTTGAAACATTATCTTTACGTATTGAACGTCACTGTCAAAACACCTTAAAAGTCGCTCAATATTTAGAATCTCATCCACAAGTAAGTTGGGTCAACTATGCCGGTCTTGATACTCATCCTGAGCATCACTTAGCGGTTAAACAGATGGATAATGGTTTGCCGGCTGGAATTTTATCTTTTGGTATAAAAGGCGGTAAAGAAGCTGGGGCTAAGTTTATTGATGCTTTAAAGCTAATTCTGCGTTTAGTTAATATTGGTGATACACGCTCACTCGCTTGTCATCCAGCGTCAACAACTCATCGTCAACTTAATGATGAAGAACTACAAAAAGCCGGAGTAAGTCAAGAAATGGTGAGATTATCTATTGGAATAGAACATATCGATGATATTATTGCTGATTTAGAACAAGCGCTTAACGCTGCAAAATAATGACAAAAAAAGAGCAAGATAAATTAAACTTCTTGCTCTTTTAGTTAATCAGTATTTATCCTAAAATTTTAGCTAACTCTTTAGTAACCTCTGCCACAGGTTGTGTACCATCAATACGGAAATATTGTGTATGACCTTGTTTAGCTTCATGCTGATAATAACTCACTAAAGGTTTAGTTAATTGATGATATTCAACAAGACGTTTACGCACGATATCTTCGTGATCATCTTTACGAATAGTTAATGGCTCACCAGTAACATCGTCAATATTCTCAACTTTTGGTGGGTTATGGCGAACATGATAAACCCGTCCTGACGGCGCATGAATACGTCTACCACTCATACGATCAATAATTACTGCATCAGGAACATCGAACTCAAGCACATAATCTATGTCAATATCTGCTGCTTTCATTGCATCAGCTTGCGGCACTGTGCGAGGAAAACCATCTAGTAAAAAACCATTAGCACAATCACTTTGCGCAATACGCTCTTTAACTAACGCAATTACCAACTCATCAGTAACAAGTTTACCGGCATCCATCAGTTCTTTAGCTTGCAAACCAAGTGGACTACCCGATTTAACCGCTGCACGTAACATATCCCCTGTTGAAATTTGGGGAATACCATATTTTTGCATAATAAATTGTGCTTGAGTGCCTTTTCCAGCGCCTGGCGCACCTAATAAAATAATTCGCATAAAATAACCTCTTATGACTCTAATATAGATAAAGTCTTTTTACTCTGGTAAATAGTGAAATATCACCTTACTGCTAGCAATTAAACCATCAGTATGACAAATATAATTAATTGCACCACAACCTTTAATCATTTGAGCATTTTGCTGACAAATTGGACAAATGTATTGTTCAAGGTAGTGCTGCTTACAATGAGAACAGACATAGTGTTGAGGTGAAACAACTTGCATTTTACGATGGCATTTAGGACAAAAACCCTCTTTACCATCTATAGTAACTTGCTCTGACATAAACTACTTTCGCCCCCTAACATGTTTCATTAATCGACGGCGTTTACGTTGTTGAGATGCTGTTAAACTATTTTTTCTGCCTTCAAATGGGTTAGCACCTTCTTTAAACTGAATACGAATAGGTGACCCCATAATTTTCAATGAGCGTCTAAAATAATTCATCAAGTAGCGCTTATATGAATCAGGTAACTCTTCAACTTGATTACCATGAATCACAACGATCGGTGGATTATATCCTCCCGCATGAGCATATTTTAATTTAACTCTGCGCCCTTTAACTAAAGGTGGTTGATGATCATCTTGAGCCATCTGCATAATTTTAGTTAATAATGCAGTGTTAACTCGTCGTGTTGCACAATCATAGGCTTCTTGAATTGAATCAAACAAGTTGCCAACACCACTGCCATGGAGAGCAGAAATAAAATGAACACGTGCAAAATCGATAAAATCCAGTCTATCATCTAGCGTAGTTTTTACTTGTTCTTTAATATCTTGTGATAAGCCATCCCATTTATTCACTGCAATAACAAGTGAGCGCCCACTATTAATAATAAAGCCAAGTAGTGATAAATCTTGGTCAGATATACCTTCTCTAGCATCAATGACTAAAATAACAACATTGGCATCTTCAATAGCTTGCAGTGTTTTAATGACAGAAAATTTTTCAACGGTTTCTGTCACCTTGCCACGCTTACGAACACCAGCAGTATCTATCACAACATATTCGCGATCGTCGCGTGTCATAGGGATATAAATACTATCACGAGTGGTGCCGGGCATGTCATACACGACAACGCGGTCTTCACCTAGAATTCGATTTGTTAGTGTTGACTTACCAACATTTGGACGGCCAACAATAGCTACTTTAATTGGCTGATTAATCAATGATTCGGTTTCATCACCTAAATCATCGTATGATTCAGGTAAATCATCTAGTTCATTGTGAACACTAACTTCAGTTGCTTCTTCTGATTCAAATTGAAAAATTGGATCTAAGACAGTTTCGATTAATGAGGTTACGCCACGACCATGACTAGCCGCGATAGGGTGAATTTCACCTAATCCTAAACCATAAAAGTCAGAAACAGCAGTATCTACATCAATACCATCAATTTTATTAGCAACTAAAAAAGTCGCTTTTTGGCGTGAGCGTAAATGTTTAGCAATAGCATGATCAGCAGGCATAACACCCGATCTGGCATCAACCAGAAAAAGCACAATATCGGCTTCTTCAATTGCTTGTAGGGATTGTTCAGCCATAAAGCTTTCAACCCCTTCTTCTGTGCCATCGATACCACCGGTATCAATCACGATATATTCATGACCTTTGATCTCAGCTCGGCCATATTTGCGATCACGAGTTAATCCTGGAAAATCAGCGACTAAGGCGTCTCGAGTCCGAGTTAAGCGATTAAATAAAGTCGACTTTCCAACATTCGGACGACCAACTAGTGCTACTACAGGTATCATGTTTATCTAATTACCTTAATTTTTTATAAATGCGTAAATATCACCATTTTTTGCTTGGACAATTAATTTATTGTCAACAACTAATGGTCGGGAGATTAATCCACTACTACTTACTTGTGTTTTTGCAACAATTTCACCATTGTCTTTATTTAGCCAATATAAATAACCCTCAAAATCACCCACTACAATGTAATTTTGATACACAACAGGATCGGTTAATTGACGATGTAAAAGACTGGATTGAGTCCAATCAACAGCCCCACCATTTTTAGTGATAGCTTGGATATTGTCATCTTGATCAACAACAAATAGTTGATGAGAATCAACTGCAAAACTGTGCGTTGAGCCAATTTGTTTTTTCCATACAACTTGACCATTACTTAAATCTAATGCAGCAACATTACCATTATACCCTACAGCATAAACAAGATTGCCTTCAACAACTGGGGTAGAATCGACATCGTTCAATTTTGCAATTTCAGTTGAACCCGTTGGCTGCGAAATACGCTGCTGCCAAATAAGTTGTCCATCTTTAATAAAGTAAGCGTCAACACGCCCATTATCATCACCGACAATTGCTGCACCATGCGCTATAGTTGGTGTTGAATTACCCCTTAAAGATAAAGCAGGAACATCAAAAGACACATCCCATAATTCGTCACCGGTATTACGATTAAGTCCTTGCAGTACACCGTTAGCAGTATGTATGATTAATTTATCTTCTGAAGATACAGGGCGCGCTAAGACTTCACCTTTCACCGGTTTTTCCCAGACCACTTTACCACTATTGCGTTCTAAAGCATAAACAACTGCTCGTTCACTTCCTACATATACATAATTATCATCTGCACTTACGCCACCAGAAAATAAAGCTGTTTTACTGCTAAATAAGGTGCTTTGTGATAAATTGATATCCCAAATCGTATTACCGCTTGATAAATCAAGGGCTTTTACTTGACCGCTACGACTCGCTACATAAATAGCATTATCATAATTGATCGGTCCTAATAAAGAGTAAATTTGCGTATTACCAGATGTACTATTTCGCCAAATTTGTTGAATAGGAAATTGATTGTTGACTGTCGGTGATGGTGAAATTTGAACAACATCTTCCTCACCACCAAATAACGAGCATCCAGCAAGTGAGAACATTAAAACACCGGTAAAAAAACATTTTGATAACTTCATTTTAAAGACCCTTATAGCAGGATAAATTAATTTTTATTTTGTTCTGTTGTTGCTTGTTGTGTCTGAGCTTTTTGCTCAGTTTTAGCTTGTTCTTCTTGTTCAACTTGTTGTTTAGCTTTTAAATATTCAGCTTGATTTAACTTCATTTTGATATTTGTTTCTAACTCTTTAGTTGTTCCTGAAGTTAAAGCGAGATTATATGCATCAACTGCATCACTGTAACGCTCTAATTTGACAAATATATCACCACGCAGATCGTTAACAATTGGCGCCCAACTTTTTTCAGTGATATTGGTCAACGAATTTAAGCTATCTTGATATTGACCTTGTTGATTTTGTAAGCGAGCAATACGAATATAAATAAGCGATTTTATCGGTTCTGCATCAGTCTTTTTTAGCGAGTCAGTTAACAATTTTTGTGCGCCAGCATAATCTTTTAATACGTCAACATAAAACTTAGCTGCACGTAAATTAGCAAATACACTATAAACAGTATCATTATCTTTAGCAAAGGCAACTAATTCATTGACAGAATCGGATTTTGTCTCATCTAAATTTTTAATTAATTGCTCATATCGATCTGATGATTCTATTGATTGATTCACTTTATAAGATTGCCAGTAACGCCATCCATAAAAGCCTAATAATCCAATTACGATAACTGCTACAATAATTTTCCATGTCTTAGCAAGAAATTCTTTTATCATCGAAAATTGTTCTTCACTGGTTAATTGATGACTCACTTTTTTCTCCTATTTTCCTTATTCTACTGATAAACAAGTTTGAACAATGTTGGCCTTTGCAACTTCAATTTGTTCACCTGTTTTCAAGTTTTTAATCGTGACTGTTTGGTTTGCAATTTCATTTTCGCCAATAATGACGGCTATTTTAGCACCTAATTTATCTGCCTTCGCAAATTGTTTCTTAAAATTACTCGATCCATAATTAGTTACAATTCGCTTGTTAGGTAATCCATCACGTAATTGTTCTGCAATACATTGTGCCGCTGAAATCGTTTTTTCATCGCCTGATGAAATCATATAGATATCAATCGCGTTTTCTTGCGTAAATGATGGATTTACCGCCTGAACTAATAATACTAAACGTTCAAGCCCCATCGCAAATCCTACTGCTGGTGTAGGTTGCCCACCGAGTTGGCTAACCAGTCCATCATAACGACCGCCACCACAAACAGTCCCTTGCGCACCTAAACTACTTGTTACCCATTCAAAAACAGTACGATTATAGTAATCTAAACCGCGAACTAATCTTTGATTAATATTATATTTTATTCCTGCATTATCTAACAATCGACATAAGCCTTCAAAATGCTGCTTAGAATCGTCATCTAAATAATCAAATAATTTTGGCGCTTGGTTAAGCAACTCTTGTACTACTGGATTTTTTGAATCAAGGACTCTTAGTGGATTAGTATACATTCTACGTAAACAGTCTTCATCCAATTTATCTTTATGTTGCTCAAGAAAGTCAACTAAAGCTTTTCGATAATTCGCTCTTGCCTCAAGTGAACCGATTGAATTTAATTCTAGCGAAGTATGTTTTTCAATACCTAAAGCTTTCCAAAAGCGTGCAGTTAACAATATCAGTTCAGCATCAATATTGGGTCCTTCAAGTCCAAAGACTTCAACACCAAATTGGTGAAATTGACGATATCGTCCTTTTTGCGGTTTTTCATAGCGAAAAGCAGGACCTAAATACCAAAGGCGCTGTTCTTGGTTATAAAACAGCCCATGTTCAATACCTGCTCGTACACAACCAGCAGTTATTTCTGGACGTAAGGTAATACTTTCATCATTACGATCATTGAAAGTATACATCTCTTTTTCAACAATATCGGTTACTTCACCTACGGCTCGTTTGAATAGTGCTGTATCTTCAACAATAGGGGTTCTTATTTCATTATAGCCATAGCTATTTAAAACACCTTTGACAATTTTTTCAATCTGTTGCCAACTTGCACTATCTGCTGGGAGTAAATCATTCATTCCCCGTATTGATTGGATTTTTTTCTCTGCCATTTGTTTATTCGCTATTAAATAAAATTATAATTCAGTTGCTACAATTCGGTTTTTCAAAATCGAGGCTTTGGCTCGAATTTTGGATTCTAATTCATCAATCATTTTTTCGTTATCAATTCGACCTATACGCACACCATCTTCATAAAAGCCACTTTTATTATGTCCACCAGCAACGCCCATTGTCGACGCGAGTGCCTCACCAGGGCCATTGACAACACATCCAATAATAGAGACATCCATTGGCGTAATAATATCTTCTAATCGTTGCTCTAATATATTTACAGTATTAATTACATCAAACTCTTGTCTTGAACAGGTAGGGCATGCAATAAAATTGATCCCTCTTGCGCGTATACGTAACGATTTTAAAATATCAAATCCGACTTTAACTTCTTCAGTCGGGTCTGCCGCTAACGATACACGAAGCGTATCACCAATACCTTCAGACAGAAGTAAACCTAACCCTATTGCCGATTTTACCGCACCACTACGCACGCCCCCCGCTTCAGTAATACCTAAATGTAAGGGTTGCTTAATTTGCTTCGCTAATAATCGATAAGCATCTACCGCAGTAAAAACGTCCGATGCTTTAACGCTTACTTTAAATTGTTCAAAACCAAGCCGGTCAAGTATATCCACATGCCGCATCGCCGATTCAACAATTGCTTGAGGTGTCGGTTCGCCATATTTTTCTTGAATATCTTTTTCTAAAGAACCCGAGTTAACGCCAATTCTTATCGGAATATTTTTATCTTTTGCACAATCAACAACTGAGCGAATTCGGGTTTCATTACCAATATTACCTGGATTAATTCTTAAACAATCCACACCATATTCAGCAACTTTTAAAGCAATACGATAGTCAAAATGAATATCAGCTATGAGTGGAACTTTAGCCTGTTGTTTAATATATTTAAACGCTTCAGCTGCATCCATAGTTGGAACTGATACTCGCACAATATCAACACCTACGCGTTCAAGTGCTTGTATTTGAGCAACTGTTTTGGCAACATCAGTTGTACGAGTATTGGTCATCGATTGAACTGCTATAGGCGCACCACCACCTATAGGTACGTTGCCAACATAAATCCTTGTAGATTCTCGTCTAATAATCGGTGAATCTTGATGACTCATAACCTGCCTAATTATATTACAAAATAACTAGCCAGTAATCTTAACAAGATTTAAAGCAAAAGTCTGTATGAGAATAACAAAATTTGCTAACTATTAACATGGTTAGACGTCGAGGGAGAAATATAATGGCTAACTTCAACAAAATTACTTTTATTTGCTTTATTAACACAATATAGAGTGATACCTAATGCACATAAAATGACAAAAATAATCATAAACCAGATTCCTTTTCCGCGTTTACGCTTATAATTACATTGATAATTACTCTTTTGTTGGGAAGGATATTGCTCAGATAGCTGATCAATATAAGGTTGATACTCTTGAGCGGATAAACCAACAAGCTCAGCATAAGAACGAATATACCCTTTAACAAATACGAGGGGCGTTGTAATTATTTGTCCGGTTTCAATATCTTCAATAATCGTTTTGCGGACATGAATTTTATTGGCGATATCATCTTGAGTTAACCCCATTTTTTCCCTTAAATCTGAAAGTTTTTCTCCTAATGATATAGTATCCATTATCCCCTCATTTATTTTGTTAAACGCAATTTAGTTTTATTTTCACATATTTTAATAATTAATCAATTTTTTTTGCACGAAACCAATGAGTTGGTTTTTCAATTTCATTTTGTGCTGCAACCAATTGTAATTCATATTCACGCTGTTTTAAAGTTTCAAGCATCACCGCATATACCGCAGCAGTAGTATGCTCTAATGCCTCAACAAGCGATTTTCCAAGTAATATATTCGCCAAAAATAATCCACTAGTCATATCACCGACACCAACCGGTTGTTTGACACCAAAATCAACTAATGGACGGCTTATGTGCCAAGCTTCATGTTGTGTAACTAGTAACATTTCAAAATTATCTTTGTTATATCCTGCTCGACTTAAATGTTTGACTAAAATAACTTTAGGACCTTTATTACAAATTTTTCGGCAAGCAATAACTGCTTCATCAACATTATTAATGTGTTGTTTATTATTCAGCTCTTCTAATTCGAGAATGTTAGGCGCCATCATGTCAGCAACAGGTAAAGCGGTATTACATAAAAACTCAGCAACACCGGGCGCAACAATACAACCTTTTTCAGGATGTCCCATCACAGGATCGCAAAAGTAAATCGCATTTGGATTAACCGTTTTGACCTTTTTAACAATCTCAATAATTGCATTGCCTTGTTCTGGCGAACCCATATATCCACTTAAAACTGCATCACACCGCTTTAATTCATGAATTTGATTAATTCCATCAACAATCTCAGTTAAGTGCGATGCTGGCATTACCGCTCCAGTCCATTGTTGATATTGTGTATGATTAGAAAATTGTACTGTATTTAAAGGCCATACATTTACACCAATACGACGCATAGGAAATACAGCCGCACTATTACCAGCATGACCAAATACCACATGTGACTGGATCGATAAAATATTTTTCACTCGATTATCCCCAAATTAACAAACAGTAATATTTTTTACCACGACGCAGTAAAGTATAACGATTAAACAGTTTATCGCTATCAGTAAAACGGTAATCAATTGTTGAGTTACGTTCTCCATTCACCGAAATGGCATTTGATTCTATCATAGTTCTTGCCTGACCTCGGGAAGGTGCAAACTGAGCATTAACGATAGCTTGTTGTAAATCAGCATCGCTTTCAATTGATAGTGTTGGCATACCATCTTGCGCTAACTGTTCAAAATCAGCTTGCGATAAATCACTTAATTTTCCTGAGAAGAGACTTTCGGTAATACGTTTTGCGGCAATAAGACCCTCTTCACCATGCACTAAACGAGTCACTTCCTCTGCCAATACATATTGAGCCCTTGGTGCAACGCCACTATTTTTATCTTCTTCTTCCAGTGCATCAATTTCACTTAATGGCATGAAAGTGAAGAATTTTAAGAAGCGATATACATCAGCATCAGCCGTATTAATCCAAAATTGATAGAATTTATATGGACTAGTCTTTTTCGGATCAAGCCAAACAGCACCGCTTTCTGTTTTACCAAATTTAGTTCCGTCAGATTTTGTAATTAAAGGAACGGTTAAACCGTAAACTTGTTTTTGATGTAATCGGCGGGTTAAATCAATACCTGCGGTAATATTTCCCCATTGATCTGAACCACCAATTTGTAATACGACACTGTGAGATTTATTTAAGCACGCAAAATCATAAGATTGTAATAGACTATAAGAAAATTCAGTAAATGAAATGCCTTGCTCATCGCGGTCAATACGTTGCTTCACTGATTCTTTATTAATCATAGCATTGACTGAAAAATACTTACCAACATCACGTAAAAAAGTGAGCACATTCATACCACTAAACCAATCATAGTTGTTGGCAACAATGGCGGCATTTTCACCACAATTAAAATCTAAAAATGGTGACACTTGTTGTTTAATTTTTTCACTCCATTCAACAACTGTTTCTTCTGTATTGAGTTTACGTTCAACTGCTTTAAAACTCGGATCACCAATTAAACCCGTTGCGCCACCGACCAAAGCTATCGGTTTATGGCCAGCTAATTGAAAGCGTTTTAAACAAAGTAAAGGGACTAAATGACCAAGATGCAAACTATCGGCAGTAGGATCAAAACCACAATAAAGCGCAATGGGATGTTGTTCTATGAGTTCTACCAGTGCTTTTTCATCAGTAAGCTGAGCAATCAGTCCACGCTCTTGCAGTTGTTTGATCACATTTTTTGTCATGATATTTACCTATTATATTTTGTTACGTTTAGAGTTTACTTTAAATAAAAATTTTATTCCGCTTTATTATGAAAACGTTTATACGCCTTTTTAAAATGATCTGCCACAATTTCGTTAGGTCTGTTATCGCATAAACTAACAACCACAATGGCAATAGATGCAAATAAAAATCCAGGAATAAGTGAATAAAGGTTAAACCAATTAAAATTGATCCACAGCAACACGGTTATTGCACCAATCACCATTCCCGCTAATGCACCATTACGTGTCATTCTTGACCAAAATACAGAAAAAACAATAATTGGTCCAAAAGCTGCACCAAATCCTGCCCAAGCATGACTAACTAAATCAAGTACACTGTTATTAGGATTGATAGCTAATAAAATAGCGATAACCGAAACCAATAGCACCATAATACGCCCTACCCAAACAAGTTCGCGCTGTTTAGCGTTTGGTCTTAAAAAAGCACGGTAAAAGTCTTCAGTTAAGGCACTTGAGCAAACAAGTAGCTGACAACTTAACGTGCTCATTACTGCGGCTAAAATTGCAGCAAGTAAAATACCAGCAATCCAAGGATTAAACAGTAATTTTGATAGCTCAATAAAAATACGTTCATGCTTACCATTATTAATTAAGTAAGCTAAATCTGGATTATTAGCAAAATAAGCGATTCCAAAAAAACCAACCGTAATGGCACCAACTAAACATAAAATCATCCATGTCATACTAATTCGACGAGCATTTTTCATTACCTCGTGTGAATCAGCAGCCATAAACCTTGCTAAAATATGTGGTTGACCAAAATAACCTAATCCCCATCCTAATAAAGAGATAATAGAGATAAAGTCCATATGGGCAAAGATATTTATATAATCGGGATTAAGTGATTCAATATGGACAATAGCATCATTAAAACCACCTGCATTAGCTATAACCATAATTGGGGTTAAAATCAGGGCAAACATCATTAAACTAGCTTGAATCGTATCAGTCCAGCTCACCGCTAAAAAACCACCAATAAAAGTATAGGCAATAGTCGCGCCAGCACCAGCTAACATTGCCCAACCATAGCTCATACCAAATGTACTTTCGAATAATTTTGCGCCAGCAACAACACCTGAAGCACAATAAATAGTAAAAAAGATTAGAATAATTACTGCCGAAATAATACGCAGTAAAGAGCTCTTATCATCAAATCGTCGGGCAAAATAGTCCGGTAATGTCAAAGAATTATGGTTAATTTCGGTAAAAACTCGTAACCTGCCAGCAATTAGTAACCAATTTAGATAAGCACCGATTATCAAACCAATAGCAATCCAACTCTGAGAAATACCGAATAAAAAAACGGCACCGGGAAGCCCCATTAACAACCAGCCACTCATATCAGAAGCACCGGCTGAAAGTGCTGTCACAACACTACCGATACGACGCCCACCGAGAATATAATCACCAAAGTTTTGCGTTGCACGAAACGCAAAAAAACCGATCGCAATCATCCCTAAAATGTACACACTAAAGGTGACAATCATTGGTAACGACATTTTTATAAAAAACCTTGTATTATGAAATTGAAATAGTGGGGTAGCTTATCATAAAAAGACGATGCTAAAAAGCAGGCTATTTAGGTATTTGAATCAATAAAAGATCAATAGCAAACCGTTATAAACATTATAGTATTGGCTAATAGTCATATAGTATTGCTTATATTTATTTTAAATAACGCAATTTAACTTACCGATAAAGTCCAAATAAAGTATATAATGTTAGCCCAATAAACCACTATTTTTGATTATAATTAGTTTGTGAAACAATCAACTCGAATTCAGATTCTAGAAAGACTGAAAGAACATATTAAAGATCCCACAACAGAACTAGTATATCAAACACCCTTTGAATTACTTATTGCTGTTGTATTATCTGCTCAAGCAACTGACGTTAGTGTTAATAAAGCAACCAAACCGCTATTTGCTGTTGCTAACACAGCCGAGCAAATATTAGCACTGGGTGTTGATAAGTTGAAAAGTTATATCCGCACCATCGGTTTATATAATAGTAAAGCCGAAAATATTATTAAAACTTGCCAGATATTAGTCAATAAATACCAAGGTCAAGTGCCAGAAAATTTTGATTCATTAATTGAACTGCCTGGGGTTGGTAGGAAAACCGCTAATGTAGTACTTAACACAGCTTTTGGTTGGCCTACAATTGCAGTTGATACCCATATTTTTCGGGTATGTAACCGGACTGGTTTTGCCCCCGGCAAAAATGTAGAGCAAGTCGAGGAAAAATTGCTAAAAGTTGTACCTAAAGCGTACAAACTAAACTGCCATCACTGGCTAATTTTACATGGTCGATATACTTGTATTGCTAGAAAACCAAGATGTGGGTCTTGTGTTATTGAAGATTTATGTGAATTTAAAGAAAAAATCTACCCTGAGTGATAATCAATGACAAATAAATATACATTGGATGACGAAGATATAAACTTATTTAAAAGTAGTATTGGTCATACTAAAAAATTAAAACAAGATACTGTCATTCATCAACCGCAAAAACGGTCACAAAAAATAATGGAAACACAAAAACTTCAGCATGAAAAAGGTCATGCTGAGTTCTATTTTTCTGACACCTATCAACCACTATTACAAGATGACCCAATTCGTTATATACGAGAAAATGCCGATCCTTTTGAACTCAAGAAATTACGACGAGGTTTTTACGATCCCGAATTTTTTTTAGATTTACATGGTTTAACCCAACAAGAGGCAAAAAAGGAAATAGCAGCCCTTATCGCAGCTTGCTTAAAAGAAGGTGCACACTGTGCTTGTATTATGTATGGTCATGGTAAGAATATTTTAAAAAAACAAACGCCAATGTGGTTAGCTCAGCATCCACATATAATCTGTTTTCATCAAGCTCCCAAAGAATTTGGCGGCAGTGCAGCATTATTGATTTTATTTGATATAATTAATCAATAGATATTGCTAATTCTATCCCAACAATTATTTGAATTGAGCAAAATGGTTGTATATGTTGATTCAACGCTATTTTTATAAAACTAATAATACTCATACCCTAAAAAGTATATAGACTTAGGTCTAATTAAAAATAGCATTATTTATTATTATATTAAATTTTTTGATCTCTATTTAACGATGTCACAACATTTATGCATGATATTTCTAAATAGTGTATTAGAATTTAATACATTATTTTAAAATTTGGCTTTGTTGGTTAATGGAATAAATGCAATAGCGCACAATAATAAGTGGCTTATCAATTATACAAAAAACGGATTTAGCTTAGTGATAAATGAAAAAAGCCAGCTTAGTTAGTGCTAGGCTGGCAAACATTGGAAGCAATGTGAGCAATGTCATACTTTTTCAGAAGTCTTGCGAGCTCTAACAAAGTACAAATTAATGATAATAATTCTCATTACTAAAATCAAGCATTATTTTTGACTTTTTTCAAAAAAAGGGTAAAAAAACTTTCAAACTCAATGGTTTTTAATTTTGACAATAAATAATATTTAGAAAAAACAGTTAAAAAAGCAGACAATAACCCTGCTTTTTTATAAGAAATTAAATTTTGTAAAGAATAAAAAATGCATATCAACATCTATTTTTGGTAAATAAATTCCACGCCTTCCTCATCACTTTCATCCCAGTCGTCAAAATCATCATCGTCATCAAAAGCATCGTCCATAGCTTGTTGATGATAATCATCCCACATAAATTCAACTTTTTCGGGTGAGTTTTCTTCTTGTTCAATTTCTCGTGGGTGAGCATTCATATATTCCATCAGATCCCAACACAAAGATTTTACACCTTCATGATTGACCGCAGAAATCAAATAATATTTATCATCCCAATTAAGTGCTTTCGCGATTTCGGCTGCTCGTTTAGCGCTTTCTTCTTCACCTAATACGTCCATTTTATTAAACACTAACCAACGTGGTTTAGTGGCTAGTTTTTCACTATATTGATGGAGTTCTTGAATGATCACTTTTGCATTTTCAACAGGATCGGAACCATCAATCGGTGCAATATCAACTAAATGGACTAATACCCGGCATCGTTCAAGATGTTTTAAAAAGCGAATTCCCAGCCCAGCCCCTTCAGCAGCACCTTCAATCAATCCAGGGATATCAGCAACCACAAAGCTTTGTTCGTTATCCATTCTAACCACACCTAAACTCGGTACTAATGTTGTAAAAGGATAATCTGCAACTTTAGGCTTAGCTGCTGATACTGAACGAATAAACGTTGATTTACCCGCATTAGGTAAACCAAGCATCCCCACATCAGCAAGTAATAATAACTCTAATAAAACATCTCGCTTTTCACCTGGTGTACCATCGGTTTTCTGTCTTGGTGCGCGGTTAACTGACGATTTGAAACGAGCATTTCCTAAGCCATGAAAGCCACCTTTGGCAACTAAGACTTTTTGTTGATGATGAGTTAAATCACCAATGATTTCACCAGTATATTTATCGGTAATTCGTGTCCCAACTGGCACTTTAACGGTAATATCTTTACCACGTTTACCCGTACAATCAGAACCTTGCCCATTTTGCCCCCGTTCAGCTCGATAATTTTTTTCAAACTGAAAATCAACCAAGGTGTTCAAGTTTTCATCGGCAACAAAAAATACATCACCACCGTCACCACCATCACCACCATCTGGACCACCTTTAGGTATATATTTTTCCCGACGAAAACCTACACAACCATTGCCACCATCTCCGGCTTCAACTCGAATTGTAGCTTCATCAACAAATTTCATAAATTTTCCTCTTTTTTTCGGTTAATCAGCAAACCTTTTCTTGGTTGCCAAATATGGTGCCCAATTGTTGCAAACATCGCCCCGGCAACAACCGATATTGCGCCAATATAACCTAAAATATTTAAATATTGCATGGCAAACTTTTCTGGCCAAATTAATGCAAATAAATCAGAGAAGATCAATGAAAACAACGGTGTGAGTGTTGTTATAGCACTAACTTGAGCAGCTTGCCAACGCTCCATAGCCATTACTAATGCGCCATAAGCGATAATGGTATTTAAACCACAAAAAATAATGGCAAATAATTGTGTTGCATCAGCATGAGCAATTTTACTTGGCGAAGCAAGTGGCCATAAAAATACAGTACAAATTAGATAAATTAACCAAAGTAATTGTTCTGCACGCAATTTACGTAATAATACCTTTTGCGCAAGAGCATAACTGGCCCACGAAACAGATGCAAGCAAGCCCAGCCAAACACCAATACCATAAGTAGACATATTAGAAAAAAGGTCAACAATATTTTTATTAAAAAATAGTACTAAACCAGTTAACAATACCAGAATACCAATAACTTGGGTTGGTCTTAATCTTTCTTTAAAGATGAAAGCACTTGCTATCATAAATATTACAATACCGGTTTGGCCAACAACTTGCGCAGTTGTCGCCGATAGATATTGAACAGCGCTAGCAAATAACGCAAAATTACCGAGCAAACCAAACCCGGCAATCATTAATAAGATAAAACGGCGACGTTTTTTAAACATAATTAAATTAGGAAATTGCTTTTTATAAGCAAGCCATATCGTAATTCCAATCGCAGACATCCCTAGCCGAGACCATGCTAAAGTCAATGGATCAACAACGGCTAATGCATATTTCATTGCAATTGGCACTATGCCCCACATAACCGCAGTTAACATGGCTAATGCAAAACCTAATTTTACATTTTGCTGTTTTATCATAATAGATAATATTATATAAAATTTAAGAAATGAAAAAAGCCCCACAATAACTGTGAGGCTTCTATAATTTTTTTAAACCGTTTCTAATTAGCTGTTAGCAACGACACTAACATACCGACGGTTTTTAGGACCTTTAACTTCGAACTTTACTTGTCCGTCAATTAAAGCAAATAAGGTATGGTCACGACCACAACCTACATTAGTACCTGGGTGAAATTGAGTTCCACGCTGACGAACTAAAATATTACCAGCAAGAACTTCTTGACTACCATAACGTTTAACACCTAAACGTTTACTTTGGGAATCACGACCGTTACGTGATGAACCACCAGCCTTCTTATGTGCCATTGTTCGATACTCCTATTAAGCGATTGCAGTGATCTTCACATCAGTGAACCACTGACGGTGACCTTGTTGTTTACGATAGTGTTTACGACGACGGAATTTAACAATTTTCACTTTGTCACCACGACCGTGTTCAACAATTTCTGCTTTAATTGTTGCACCTTCAACAAACGGAGCACCAACTTTGATGTCTTCACCATTTGCTACCATTAAAACTTTATCGAAAACAACTTCTGCGCCGGTTTCGACTTCAATTTTTTCCAAGCGAACGACTTGTCCTTCGCTAACTCGGTGTTGCTTACCACCACTTTGGAAAACTGCGTACATACTTAACTCCGCAATAAAAAGCAGACGATTACTTGATTTAAAATATATGTCTGCATTGATTAATCTTATAGGGCGTGAATTTTACGCAAAATTTATCCTTGTTGCAAGCTCTGATTTCTAAAAGATCGCAAAAAGTTACAAAAAAGATCAGAGGCATACACTTTTCAACTTAGAATAACGATAAATGATTATTTCTTTTACGATATTTATTATCAAATACTATTGAGTCTTAACGCGGTAAAAATAAAGCTACGCTGTCGTGTATCAATTATAACCGCTCTTGGTTTTCAAGTGAAATAGCTTAGTTTCACTTTTTTACTTACTCTAATCAGATAACAAGAATATGCAGTATATTTACCGATAAGCTTAATCCATGATTAATTAAACTGAAATGCCATCAAATTTTAACCACAATGACATCAAATAAAATGCCGTATCATCAATTAGATGATATTAAGATATTTGTTATTAAACTGTCAGAAAAATAATAGAAGGTTGTTTATATTGTAAACAGTAAATTCAATAAAAAAGCCAAGTATGACTTAACCTCGTTGCATAAATAAAATGTTCCCTTTTATTAATTAATATAAACAAATTAATTACTTGATAAAAAACTTATTTTTATTATGATAAATTTTATACTTCTATATACATGAAATTTAAGATAAGGTCAGTTTAAAATGTCTACATTAATTACTGCTTACTCAACCCTCACCAATCCACCTGCTATTGATTTTCCGTGTAAACTACTTAATCAACTAAGCTTAGAATCATCTGAACTTCCCGATCACCTTGATGATTTTATCGGTTTTGTTATGAACGCAGGAGACGGGGAGATGAATTCTCGTCGTTATGCTTTATATCGTCATATACAAAGAGTACGGCATCTGTTTAGTATTGAAATTGACGAAGATAAATTTGATCAGTTCACCGATTGGGGCTGGCGAGCTAACGTAATTATTTATCTATATGACAATACTATTCGTAACCCTGACGGCGATGTGTTGCAAGATCCTTATGGTAAGTTTGATAAAAATGCCATCATGCCTTATCCTTTAGATGCAAAACAACGTAAAGCAAAAACAGAACAATATTTAAAAGAACTTGGTATAAACGTTCCCACCAGTTTACCGCCTGTCGTTGCTGAATCTGAAGTAGTATTAAGATCACCTGACGAGATAGCCCATCGAGCTTTAGCTTTGATGATATGTGGCATTCAAGCAGAAGGCTTTTATGAAAACGATCCCATCGATCCTGATGAGTTTAAACAGCGTTGCCCGATCGGTTATGCTGCACTATCTAATAATGAACAAGCGTTTATCCACAGTAAACAACCAGAACAAAAAGATGTAATCAATAAGTCTTGGCGATATGAAGCTTTATTAGCTTTACAATGGGCAATTGAGTGGCAATCTCAGTTACCTTTTGCTGATACTGTATGTGATTCATCTGATTTAGTTAATCAAGCACTGAACTTTAACCAACAACCAAATCAGTCTGTCAATTTAAGACCAGTGAGTGAAATATTGGATGCTTTAGATTTACATTATCGTTTACATTGGTTAACAAGAGAATACGGGCGTGAGGATAAGGCGCTTCCTGCATCAATTAACGGCGGTGTGATTTATGAACGCCATTACGCATTAAACTGGCTAACCAATTTTGAAAATGCTGATTGGGATGATGTGGATACGCCAACTTGATTTATAAGCGTTGTTCAAAACCATAAACCTTCTGAACAAATAGAGGGAATTGCCATCAAACGAACACAATAATTTAGATTTTAACTGCAAGATGTTTTGCTTAAAATCCACATAATCCTAACTAAAGGATTATGTGGAGTGGAGTAAGCACATACTTGCGGTTAGATCTTATCCGTAAAATCTAATTATTTAACAAAACTTGCTAATATTTGACACTAAAAAGCGTGTAAAAAATTAATTGATAATTGTAATGAAATTTGTATAATTAGCCGACTAAATAAATTGAGTAATGATAATTGAATTACAATTCTAGAATGCTACCATCTCGTGAAACTTTAGCACGAGCACAAAGATTTAATGATGATGTTGTTGACGTTTCGGGTGTGGATCTAGTATTAAGTTTGATCACCACAGCCGATTTAATTCGAGCAAATATTTATGCACAGTTAACCAAAGATTATGGTGTATCTGAAGGCAAGTTTGCATTATTAATGTCGCTCTATTCTGAAGGCGAAACTAATGCCAGCGATTTAGCATTACGAATAGGCGTAACACCGGCAACCGTTTCAATTATGGTCAAGCGAATGCTTGCAGCATCAAGCCCTTTAATATCGATGAGCAAAAGTGGAGAAGATGGCCGTACACGTCTGATCGCTTTAACTGATGCTGGCGTTAAACTTATTCATAACGCATTACCCAATCATCTCAAAGCTATCCGAGCTTTTGCTCAAGTTTTAGATAGCCAAGAACAAGAATCTTTAATACAGATGTTACGTAAATTATTACGAAAATAAACGACTTTATTACCTTAAAGTCATATTACTTTATCTTAATACTTAGCTGACTAAATAAATGGAAAATAAGCTATAATGAATATGCCAAAAAATATTAAAATCCCCGTTATATTTTTACTACTGCTTTTATTAGGATCAACATTAATTTATTTTGGTTCTCGAAACGACGCTGTATCGGTTGCCAAAAGCATTAAATCAGGTGTACTCACTGCTGATGAAATTAATGTCGCTTTCCAAAATGTTAGTGGTAAATTGTTAAAACGTACCGTCCAAGAATCACAACATGTGAAAAAAGGTGATGTTTTAATGGTACTGGAAGATACCGATACACAGCTTGCTATTGATCAACTTAAAGCAGTAATAGCAGGTCAAGAAGCGGCAATTAATCAAGAACAGGCCGCAATAAAAATTGCTGAAGATGAAACTAACCTATCAGAAGTATCAACGTGGCGAAATATTGAATCAACACAAGCTAATATTGATGCGGCAATTTCAGCAAGAGATTTTGCAAATACAGAATATGATCGCCACACCCAACTTCGTAAAACGGGTGGTGCATCACAATCGCAATTAGACAGTACGCGTAATACTTATATTTCAACTAAGATGAGTGTTATCCAATTACAAAGTCAATTAGCTACATTAATGGTCGGTGCAACACCAGATCAAATAAAACAATTTGCTCAAACTAAAAATGCTACCGGCATGACTTTACAATCGATTATTAATGCGCGTCATAATATTGAAAATCGTCAAAATCAATTAGCACAATTGCGTGCACAATTAGCACAATCACAAGCAGAATTAAAACAACTTGAGATCAATTATCAACGATTAACCCTTACCGCGCCAGAAGATGGAAAAGTCTTAAAACTGATGTATGAAGAAGGGGAATTAGTTCCTACTGGCGCACCAGCAGTGCTGTTAGAAACTGATCGTCAATATGTTGATATTTATGTCAATGAAAAGATGGTTAACGATTTCCAACCAGGTACTAGCGTAAGTGCTAATGTAATTGCGCTTGATAAAACAGTTAAAGGCAAGGTTAGATTTGCGACTGCGGCGCCGTCTTTTGCTGATTTACGCATGACTCGAGAAAGAGGACAAGCCGACTTAACATCTTATCAAGTTAGAATTTATGTTGATCCTATCCCACACTTATTAACGGGCATGACATTAGAGGTCGATCGATAATGCAAAACATGATTAAATCTATGCTTGAAGAGCTTGATGCTATGCTGTCCGGTCACTTTATACCTTATTATAAAGTAGCGATCGGTTTAGCGGCAATTGTTGCACTCATTTTTTCGCTCGTTCTTAGTCATGGAGCCGTGTTTGAAGGTAAAATTGCGGTAATTGATCTTGATGGTTCAAAATATTCCACTGAATTAATTAGTAAAGTGAACACTTCACCTTATATCCAAGTTGCTGAAGTGATAAGATCGCCGGTTAATCCGATTACCCTAGTGTCACACGATCGTAATTTGGGGGTGTTATATATTCCTAAAGGCTTAGAAAAAAGTTTAAAAAAAGGCGATCAGACCGTTCGTTTAGGTTATTTTGCTGATGACACCAATGACGCGCAAAATGCTAAAGTGTTACAAAGCCTGAATGAATATATACCTGAATCAGGTGCTGAGCTAAGTGTTAGTCGTGTTTCTGCGTTAGGATTAGGTCGTGAAGGCACTGAGGCTGCATTATCACCAATGCAAATCAAAACACGGTATATGTTTAACCCAGCAAGTTCTTCGACCATATCGACCATTATTTATTTTGTCTACTTTTTTTCTTCTTTAACTTATGGTTTAACATCGTTAATGATCATAGGTCGCCTAAAAGTAACAGGCATGTGGCAAACGGTGTTAGAGCGAGGTTTTATGCCATTATTGGCAAGAACAGTACCTTATGCACTATTTTATACAACAGGGCTAACTTTAATTACGGCTATATTAGTAATATTTGGACAATTACGCTTTGATGGTAATTATTTTGCTTTTGTGCCGAGTATTTTTATGACAGGACTTGCTTTTGGCTGGTTAGGTTTATTGCTATCTTGGAACACCAACAACCCAGGTGAAGGTGCTAGTCGTATGATCTTTTTGGTACCACCTGGGTTTATCATGGGAGGATCAACCATGGCCGTAGGTATCATGCCAATATGGGCTTATTATATCAGTCATGCCTTTCCTTTAGTGTGGCTTTTTCGCTTTTTCCGAGATTTTGCCATGCGAGGACGTTCATTAATTGATATGTTAGCAACATATGGCATGTTTATTATCTATCTAACCATTATTGCTTTTGTCGTCATGATGGTGATTAATCATGTTAGAAAGAAAACAGGTATTGAAAATGTAAACCAGATAAAAGATTATTAGTTAAAATACACTAAAATTTTATACTGAAACGCATTTATTTTCTTAACGTTTTTACAAAATTGGGTACTGTTTATTCTTTATAATTTAGATATTGTTAATTTTGGTGATAACGTGTTAACCCAAAAGGGGATAATCTGTCCCCTCTTAAATCTCAATTCAAATACGACAATAATAAAATGCTTTTTGTACTATATTCTGGTCAACATATTAATATATAGTCGTTGGCAAGATATCTGTATTGCCATTTTGATCTATAAACAAACGGAACACTTTTCTTTCGCCATTGTTAAGGGTAAATTCACGTTCACGACGAGGTGCATTGAAACTACACAATCCCTTTCCTTGTATTGATGCGCCAACTAAAATGTTTCCACTAGGTGCATACAATGAAACATACTCTTTTGTTTCTAGCTTTGCTGCCTCGTTACCATTAATGAATACATTAATATAACAGCCACTACCGACAAAGCCTTTATCTCTTATTAATACCAAATTGGCATAATTATCGACTCTATTGTCAAATCCTAGAATTCTCTCTTTTGGGGCATACTTAGCTTCACTCAATAAAGTCGGAGTAGTTGAGCAACCAGCAAGAAAGCTGATAATTAACAATGCAATAATTAACTTTTTCATTTTCTTCCCTAAATCACTTATTTTTCGTAATGTCATGTGATTTTATTGATTTAAATAATAAGATTCAAACATAATCGCTTCAATAAAACGGTCAATGAACCAATTGCATCAAAAACTAGAAAATTGCAAAATAAATTTCTGACAGAAATTTTAAGGAACCTTATGTGTTTAAGTATAAAAACATTTAGTATTACTCTATAATTCGGGATAATACATAAAGGAGGGTTACAGACAATATGTCCTTAATGTTACGTAGGAATGTTAAAGCATCCTGCATCAAATATCTCTTTAAAATTATTACTAAAACGATAAAAACCCTAAACATCAAGTGTTTACAATTTGAAATCAAAAAAAGTCCCTTATAGATATAAAAAATAAAGTCACCGCATTATCCTTTTAACCCAGATACAATATTTGTAATAACAAAATAGTTTTGCATAAACAATCCACAATCTAAATAACCACAAATACACGCTTTTTAAAAACATTCATATTTATATGAAAAGATAAAACTTGTGATCAAGATCACTCCGCTAATCGAAATAGACTATATTGTAAATAGGTCAAATTGTTTTCTTTTACCTCTTATCAACAATTACCTAACAGCCTAAATTTACTAATAATATTCTATTTTTTGTTTTCTCCTATTTTTTCACGCCTTTCGTTTAATTTAAAAAAGAAAGCAATATGTACCGTTATTTTCATAAAAGCATTTTGTGACTTATCTATCATTTTCATTGTCTTTCGTGTGTTTAAATTTAATAACTTAATGAAAGCAATGTGAATGAACGTGTTATGAATGATGAAATGATGACCACACTGCAACGCCGAGAAAAAATAATTCATTTACTTGATAACCAAAATACAGTTTCGGTTAATAAGTTGAGTAAATTATTTAAAGTATCAACAGTGACTATTCGTAATGATTTACGTCATTTAGAAGATAAAGGCTGCGTGTTACGCTGTTATGGTGGTGCTATATTAAATAAGGCTTTTGCCTTTGATAAACCACTGTTAGATAAAAGCCGCATCAACTCAAACATAAAAAATAAAATAGCCCAAAAAGCTGCTGAGCTAGTACAAGATGGCGATCGTATTATCCTTGATTCTGGCTCAACAACAGCAGCCATGGTGCCATATTTGTATAAAAAACAAAACCTAATTGTTTTTACCAACGCTATCAATATTGCTTACGACTTATCAACCAATACTGATATTGATGTGATTATTGCTGGTGGCAATATTAGAAAAAAAGCCTACTCGATTTCAGGTCCTACTGTTGAAGAGCAACTAAAAATGTTTCACTTCAATAAGCTCTTTTTAGGCGTTGATGGATTTGACTTAAATGCGGGGATAACAACACCTAATTTTGCTGAAGCTGTTGTTAATCGAATAATGTGTCAAGTATCAAGCGACATTATTGCTATTACCGATTCGACCAAATTTGGTCGTAAAAGTTTTTGTATGATCGAAAAGATCAATTGTATTAATACGCTAATTACTGATTCAAAAATTCCAAAAGACTACTTAACGCAATTACATACATTAGGCATCAATGTCGTTATTGCAGATTCATAAACGACTTTATTTTTATCAAAACAAATTAATCACTAAACAGGGTTCTTATTATGCAACAATACTTTAATTATTCACTAGATTGGTTAACACAACGTAATGCACAACATACCGCTAAAGAAATTTGGCAACAACCACAAATTTGGCGCGAAGTTCTTGAACTAATTCAGCAAAAACAACCTGAACTACAACAATTTTTGCAACCTATACTGGCTGATGCCAATTCAGATATCATTTTAACTGGCGCTGGTTCATCTGCTTTTGGTGGTGTTGCACTTGCCCCTTGGCTTCGTGAACATACCCACCGCAACTTTTTTGCCTATGGCACAACCGAAATTGTCGCAGATCCACTACAATACCTACGCCCTAATAAAAAAACCTTAATCATATCCTTTGCGCGTTCAGGAAACAGTCCTGAAAGTGTGGCAACAGTTCAACTTGCTGATCAATTAGTGGCAGATTGTTATCACCTTTTTATAACTTGTAATCCTAATAGTGCTTTAACCCAATATGCAGCTAAAGCCAACAATAGCAAACGAATTTTTGAGCTCATTATGCCAGAAGGTACCAATGATTTAAGCTTTGCTATGACATCGAGTATTAGCAGTATGATGCTAGCAACATTACTGATTTTTGGTAATTTTGATAACCAAACAACTATCGATGCTGTTAATAAAATTGCTGATATAGCAGAACAAAAATTGATAAATTGGCAGAATATAACTAAACAATTAGCGGCAAAATCACATCAACGAGTGATCTATGTTGGTAGCAGCTGTTTTACCGGACTTGCTCAAGAATCAGCATTAAAAATTTTAGAACTCACTGCCGGCAAAATAGCCAGCCGTTTTGACTCAATACTTGGGCTTCGCCATGGTCCTAAATTTATGGTAGATAAACAAAGTCTTGTTATTTGTTTATGTTCGAATGATGCCTATATACACAAATATGATAACGATTTATTTAATGAGTTAGTTCACGATCATATCGCTACCGATGTTCTAGCCCTGTGTGGCAAAAACAATAACACCGCAAATGTATTATCGATTAATAGTGATCTGGCTGATTGTTGGCTACTCTTCCCTTATCTTATTTTTGCCCAAATGCTCGCTTTTGAAAAATCATTAAGTTGTGGCTTAACACCCGATAATCCATGTCCTACTGGCGAAGTAAACAGGGTTGTAAAAGGTGTGACTATTTATCCATTTAATCGAGTCTAAACGGTAATTATTTAATATCAAACCACTAGGGAGGGAATCAGTATGGGTACGCCAAATATTCTAATGACACGCATAGATAATCGTTTAGTCCATGGTCAAGTCGGAGTCACTTGGGTAAATGCACTTGGTGCTAATTTATTATTAGTTGCCAATGACAGTGCTGCACAAGATCCAGTCCAACAAAACCTTATGGATATGGTTATCGCTGAAGGTATTCAAACGCGTTATTTTACTTTGCAAAAAACGATCGACATCATCGGCAAAGCCGCCGAACGTCAAAAAATTTTTATTGTTTGTAAAACACCACAAGATGTTCTTACGCTAGTAAAAGGTGGCGTACCTATCAAATTTGTCAATGTCGGTAATATGCATTTTTCAGAAGGGAAAAAACAGATACATAAAACGGTATCGGTTGACGAAAGTGATATTGCCGCATTTAAAGAACTTTACCAATTGGGTGTAACTTGCGAAATTCGCCGAGTGCCCGATGAGTCTGGTGAAAAAATTTCAGATTTACTCAACTTTTGTTAATAACAGGGAGCACTATATGTTAATCGATGCGTTATTAATTGGGCTATTAGCAGGTATTGCTGGCGTTGATCTGTTTGATGGACTCACGCATTTACATAGACCGGTTGTTATTGGTCCTTTAGTCGGTCTAATTTTGGGTGATGTCACAACAGGTTTATATGTTGGCGGTTCATTGGAATTGGTCTGGATGGGGATGGTACCGTTAGCCGGTGCACAACCACCAAATGTGGTCATTGGTGGTGTAATTGGTACCACATTTGCCGTTTTAACTCATGCCGATCCTAAAGTAGCGATTGGAATTGCTGTACCATTTGCTATCGCGGTACAAGGTTGCATTACTATTTTATTTACTATCTACTCACCAATGATGCATAAATGCGACAAATTTGTCGATCAACTTAACTTCAAAGGTATTGAATGGGTCAACTACTTAGGAATGATTATATTATTTTGTTTCTATTTTATTGTCGCATTTTTACCTATCTATTTTGGTGCAGATGCAGCTACTGAGTTAGTCAAAAAATCACCACAATGGTTACTTGATGGGTTAAGTATTGCCGGTGGTATGATGCCTGCAATTGGCTTTGCCATGTTAATGAAAATTATGATGAAAAAAACTTATATTGCTTATTTTATTCTCGGTTTTCTTGGCGTGACCTTTTTAAAATTACCTATTTTGGCAATTGCATTAGGTGCACTCGCCATTGCAATGATCGATTTCTTTAATTATAGCCGTGATAACAATCAAAGTAACAAGCCAGCCGGCTCAATGGAGGTGGAAGATGGGATTTAATAACGATAGTGAAAGCCAAATGGCACAAAAAGCAGAAAAGCGTATGGAACAAGCGTTAGCTACCAGCAAAGTATCGACCGATACCTACAGTGATCAAAGCCAAAATATCACCTTAACGAAAAGTGATATCAATCGTATGGCATTTCGATCACTTGCATTACAAGCTTCATTCAATTATGAACGTATGCAAGCGGGCGGCTGGCTATTTACAATTTTACCTGCATTACGAAAAATTCATAAAAATAAAGATGATCTAAAAAATTCAATGCATATGCATATGGAATTTATTAATGTCCACCCTTTTGATGCGACATTCTTGTCTGGACTGGTATTAGCCATGGAAAAAGGCAAAGAAAATATTTCAACCATCCGAGCAGTTAAAGTTGCATTAATGGGGCCTTTAGGCGGTATAGGTGACGCATTATTCTGGCTAACACTGTTACCTATTTGTGCAGGAATTGGGGCATCATTAGCATTAGAAGGTAGCTTATTTGGACCGATTATCTTTCTATTGATGTTTAACGTAGTACACTTTGGATTACGTTTTGGCCTTGCTCACTACGGTTATCGGGCTGGTATCAGCACTTTACCATTATTAAAAACTCACACTAAACGTATTTCGCATGCTGCATCAATAGTTGGTATGACCGTTATTGGTGCTTTAGTTGCCTCGTATGTACATTTAGCCACACCGCTAGAAATTAATGCAGGACAGGCACATATTGCACTACAAACCGATGTACTGGATAAATTAATGCCCAATCTATTACCGTTAGGATTTACATTAATGGTTTATTCACTCATGAAACGTAACTTTTCACCGGTTAAATTAATTGGTTTAACTGTAGTAATTGGTGTTTTAGGTAAATTAGTTGGTTTTTTATAAAGGACAAATTATGATAGGTGTGATATTAACCGGTCACGGTAGCTTTGCTACCGGCCTTTTTCAGGCAGCAACACAAATTATTGGCGAGCAAATACAATTTAGCGCAGTTGATTTTCCTGATGGGATGAGTAGTGAACAACTTGAACAACAGCTCAAAGCATCATTAAAATCAAACGATAACGGTGAAGGCGTCATTTTTTTGACCGACATTGTTGGTGGCTCTCCTTTTAAACTATCGGCTACGCTTAGCTTCGAGTTTGAGAAAATAGAGGTTATTAGTGGTATTAATATGCCGCTATTATTAGAAATATTGTTACAACGCGATGAATTGGATTTGCAAACCTTACGTTTAAAAATTGTTGAAAATGCCGATAAAAGTATCAGTAGTTTATGGCATGAACAACAAAAAAAATCAACTTATGAGAAGGAATGTTCAGATGGCATCTAAGCAAATTCATGCAAAACAAGTTTTAACGCCTATTGGTTGGTTAGAAAATGCCATTATCACTATTGAAAAAGATAGAATCACCAATATTGAGCTTAGTGATAAACCGAGTATCAATGAGATTAAGGTATTACCAGCACTAATTGATACCCATATTCATGGCGTAATGGGTGCAGATACGATGGATGCAACGCATACCGCTCTTGATACCATGAGTCGTTTTCTAGCACAGCGTGGCGTAGGTGCTTTTTTAGCAACGACGGTAACGGAAAGTCATGAAAAAATTGAAGCCGCTTTAATACAGGTAAAAAATAGTATTAAACAAGGGGTATCTGGAGCGACCTTACTTGGGTCATATCTAGAAGGACCTTTTTTTACCCCAACACATAAAGGCGCACACCCACAAGAGCTTCTACATGCACCCAATCAATCACTCATTGAAAAATGGTTAAAACTTGCAGAAGGGACATTAAAGTGCATCGCTTTAGCACCTGAATATCCTGAATCGATAGCGATAATCAAATGGCTATCTAGCCAAAAAATTCGTGTCATGCTAGGACATACTAATGCAGACTATTCAACCACTAAAGCGGCACTGTTGGCCGGCGCAAGTGGCGTAGTACATTGTTATAATGGGATGTCAGGTCTACAGCATCGTAATCCCGGTGTTGTTGGAGCAGCACTCAGCATTGATAATTGCCAAGCAGAAATCATTGTTGATGGTCATCATGTACATCCCGCAGCTGTTGCCATTGCTCACAAATGTTGTGGTAAAAATTTATTACTCATCACTGATGCTATGCGAGCAACCGGTATGCCTAATGGAGATTATCAATTAGGCAAATTAGTCGTACATATGCAAGATAATGTTGTACGCACCGATGAAGGAAGTCTTGCTGGAAGTGTATTAACGCTAGATCGTGCTGTTAACAATTTTGCTAAATTTACAGATATTTGTTTTGAACAAGCATGGCTACATGCTAGCTATTACCCAGCAAAAGCATTAGGTATTGATGAGGATTTAGGTAGTATTTCCATCAATAAATTAGCTAATTTAGTCTTACTTAATAAGCAAAATGAACTAGTTGCAACTATTGTTAATGGTAAAGTGGTATATAAATCAGATGAATATGATGATCATTATTTTTGCTAAATGCTGAACAAAGCATGATTATGATCACTAAACCACACCTAAAGGATAGTTTTATGCTATAACCAAAAGAGTATGACAATGTTATAACTCTCGTTTTTAAATGACATAAAAGGAGGTCATATGAAACAAATCCTATTTAAAGGAATATTAGGTTTAACAGCATTGTTGTCATTTTCAACATATGCAACAGATACGCTGGATGATTATACTTTAGAACAAGTGGTCGTATTTAGCCGTCATGGTTTACGTGCACCATTAGCCAGTCCAACAAGTACACTAGGGAAAGTCACGCCAAACCAATGGCCACAATGGGATACGCCAGCGAGTTATTTGACAATACGCGGCGGTGTGTTAGAAACATACTTTGGTCACTATTTTAGCCAATGGCTTGTGGATAATAAATTATTAAATGCCGATACTTGCCCAACTGAAAAAGATGTTTACATTTATACCAACAGCCTTCAACGAACAATTGCGACCGGACAATATTTTGCGGTTGGTGCTTTTCCTGGCTGCATAGTGCCTATTATTCATAAAGAAAAACTCGGTACGATGGATCCACTGTTTTTCCCTGTTATTCGAGATGATAGTCCTGAATTTAAACAAGCTGCGATTAATTCAATTAATCAAAATGCAGATTCTAATGGTATTGACGGGTTAAATAAAAAGCTAAATAAAGCCTATCGAGACATGGCTAATGTCATCAATTATCCAAAATCAAAAGATTGTTTAAACAACAAACAATGTGACTTTATTGCTTTACCAACACAATTGATCATCGAAAAAGGTAAAGAGCCTGGTATTACTGGACCACTACGAACAGGAACATCCATTGCCGATGCCTTTATATTACAATACTACGAAGGAGTACCTTTAGCAAAAGTAGCTTGGGGCAAAATAAAAAATGAGCAACAATTTAAACAGCTTGTTGCCATTAAAGAAGATTATAATAAGGTTCTGTTTGGCTCACCTGTTGTGGCAAAACACGTCGCTGCAAATTTAGTCAATTACATTAATCAAGCATTCACTGAAAATGACTCAACTATAAAGTTTACTTTTTTAGTAGGGCATGACTCCAATGTAGCTTCTTTATTTTCAACAATGCAGATTCAACCTTATAACTTACCAAACCAGTTTGAAACAACACCTATTGGCGGCAAAGTGGTATTTGAAAAATGGCGAAACAACAGTAGTGGTGAAAAATTTATTAAAATTGAGTATTTTTATCAATCTACAGATCAAATTCGCAATTTATCACCATTGAATCGTGATAATCCACCACAAAAAGTCACCTTAAACATGACAAAATGCCCAACAAATGCAATGGGACTTTGCTCATTCACCACCTTCAAACAAGTGATGGATGATATCAGCAAATAGTGTTATTTATTAATAGTAAGCAAAAACTGTTAAATGCGTTTTATGCTTACTATCCATTATGTTTATCTAAGGTTATTCAGCATTAATTTTTGAAATCACAATGTCAGTTGGCATAACTTTTTTAATGATTAATTCATCAAAATTATTAATGTTCAATGCAACGTTTGCCTGAGCACAATTCAGTAAATTAACACCAATAACTTGGCATTTAGCATTAAAAGCAGATTGTATTCCTGCAGTCGAATCTTCAAAAACAATACATTGCTCAGCAAGTAACCCAAGTGCTTTTGCGCCTTGTAAGTAACCGTCCGGAGCAGGTTTAGTATTTGCAACCATTTCACCCGTGATGAAAACGGGTGGTTTAGCTACGCCAAGCAGGTTGAATCGAGATTCAGCAACAATTTTAGTGCCAGAAGTCACAATGCCCCAAGGTATATTTTGCGATGATAACAACTGTAAAAATTTACTTGCACCTGGTATTTCACCTATGCCATCTAAGTCTTGTGATTCTAATTGCTCCATCCAGTTAAACTCTTGTTTTATCTCTTCATTAGGTTTATCCGGTAAAAAAAGCTTTATATTGTCAATCGCTTTACGCCCATGAATCGAAGTCAACACATAATCATGATTTAGATGATGACGCTTGGCAAATTTTAACCAACAACGCTCAACTGCTAATAACGAGTTAACTAATGTCCCATCTAAATCAAAAAGAAGTCCTTTAGCTTGCATATTATAATTTTCCTGTACGACTACATTGAATTTACTGTTCTATCGATTTTGACATTAACTGATTTCCGTTTAACGCAAATAACGTCAATCAATCACTTTTTGCCACACCTGTATAGAGACTCATTAAACATTCAATCTCAACACAACAATAAGCTGCTGATATTGTCGCAAGTATTACAAAAGGTTGCGATTACATAGCCACATGAACTAACCATTGAATTAGTTAACAAGTGATAAATATCAAAAGTCGTTATCTCCTAACTTTATTATTGTGCTTTTTAGTATTTGTTAAGATTAAATGAGTTAAATAGCCCCGCCTTTTCAATCATTATTTATCCATTACTTGTTGGACAACAACTTGCTGAAAATAGCCATCATAGTTTTGCATATTGACAAAACCAGTTTGTGACTCCATCGTATTTAACATGCCCATCGTCATAGCTCGTTTAAGCATCACCTCTACCGGTTCATTTTGGTGAATACCAACAGCCAGCCCAGCTAAAGTTACATCTCCAGAACCAACAGGATTAACCACATTAATTTTAGGAATTGTTACTCGATAATATTGCCCATGACAACGAGCAAAGGCGCCATTTTTACCTAATGATACAATGACAAAAGCGATGTTATCCAACAAAGGATGATTGACCGCTGAAATCAGTGAATCAATATTTTGTTCATCAATATTAACTTGTAGAATTTGTTGTAGTTCACTCTTATTGGGTTTAATCAAATAAGGTTTATTTTGGGAGATTAACACTTCATGCAACATGTTGCCAGATGAATCAAGTAAAACGGGAATATTGTTTTTATTTGCTTTTTCAATAAGTTGAACATAAAAATTAACAGGAAAACCTTGGGGCAACGATCCAGAAATTGTGATTACTTTGGCCTGACTTAATAGTGTCTGATAATGATTGAAAAAATGAATCACATCTTGTTCAGTTAATACAGGACCTGATTCAAGAATTTCAGTTTGATTCCCTTCATGTAAAATTGCTATACAATTTCTTGATTCTTGCTCTGTAATATAAAAATCATATTTGATATCATCTTCAGTCAATTTTTTTTGAATATATTCACCCGTAGTGCCACCAACAATACCCGAAGCTAATACATCTATCCCCGAATATTTAATCCCCCGAGTTACATTCAGTCCCTTTCCTCCGGCTGTTTTTCTGACGTCTTTTACTCGATTAATATCATTAATGTTAAATTTTGCCAGTGGATAAGAGATATCCACCGAAGGGTTCATCGTAATGGTTAATATCATGTTTTTTCCTACACAAATGATGTTCTACTATTGTTTATGAGAAATATTCAACTTACTTAATCTGGTTAATATGATGTAAGAAAAAAGTTTGTAACAGTATTAGTCTTTGCTTAAATTAGATAAGCTGAAATTGATGATTTTTTATAAACTGCATTCCATCGGAATCCCATCATACTTGTATTTTATACAGTTATAAAACCAACACCTTTTGCTTCAAATTCTTGTTTACATCGACTGTTAACATCAATATCAGTAATAATCGTATCAAGCTGGCTCATTGGTAACACAACATTGATACCATTACGCCCAAACTTTGATGAATCTAAAACCGCAATCACATGTTTTGCAGCTTTAGCCATAACGCTACTAATAGTATAACCTTCATTAAACGTTGTTATTCCTCTTTCAGCATCAATCCCGTCTGCGCCAACAAACAAAATATCTGCTGAAATGCCGGCTAATGATTGCTCAGCAATTTTTCCATGAAAAGAACGCGTTTTGTGTCTAAGCGTACCACCACACATAAACAACATGATGTCACTATTATCTGATAAGATAAATGCTGACGTTAGACTATTGGTAATCACTGTAATATGTTTTAGTTTTACCAGCTCTTCAGCTATTAACATAGTTGTACTACCGCTATCTAAAATAATAGTATCACCTTCTTTAACATGTTTAACTGCTTCAATTGCAATACGTTTTTTTGCTTCTATAAATCGCTGATAGCGCTCTTCTAATTGTAACTCTTTAAACGATTTTATTTCTCCATTATCAACGATTTTAGTTGCTCCACCATGAAAACGAATTAGTACGCCTTGTTTTTCTAACAATCTGAGATCAGTTCGAATCGTGACTTCGGAAACCTCATATTGCTGAGATAAATCACTCACCAATAAAGTACCTTTCATATTAATAAGCTCTAATATCTGTTGACGTCTTTCACTTGCATTCATATTATTTCCTTTTTCGAAAATTTTTCAGCAGTGTATAACAAACAAAATCAAAAGATAAGCGCTCTTTTTCATGGTGGAATTAATTTAAAATTCTAACGACAATTTAATAAAATTTTGCCATTCATGGGTTGTCCATTCAAACTACTTACTTCATGAATAAAGGTGTCAAAATCACCAATCACAGCAATGAGATCATCAAGCTTAATTTTGCCGTCTACAAAAAATTGGCTCACCAGTTGCCACTCTTTACCAGGCCAAGGATCGGAATAGTTCATCCAACTACCTAAGATTGCAAGCTCCTTCCTTAAAATCAAACCAAATGTTTTTTCTGGCAAGGTAAGATCATTATGCAATGTGCCAATCAAACAGACCTTAGCTCTAGGACCGGCAATTTCGATAGCTAATTTAACCGTAATAGGCGATCCTGCGGTTTCTAAAACAATTTGCTCAAAACGGCATGATGACAGAGCTTGATGAATATCTTGCGCGGATAAATATTTAGAATTATAGACAGCATCAGCACCTAATTTTTGAGCTAGTTTTAAACGCTCGTCATTGATATCAACAACCGCAATTGATTTAGCCCCCATCGCTTTGGCACATAACAGGGAAAGTAACCCTATTGTGCCACCACCGACAATCACTAAATTTTTATCTTGGCATCCTTTCGCCAATAATAGTGCATGCATACCCACTGTCATTGGTTCAAAAAAAGCGCCTTCCAGTGCATTTACCCCTTTGGGCAACTTAAAAGCGTTTTTTTGATCTAATACTATATATTGAGCAAATCCACCCGCCATTCTTGATCCGACAAAGGTATAGTTTTTACACAGTGAATAATAATGTTTTTGGCATTCATCACATTTAAAACAAGGCAATAAAGGCACACAAGAGATCAAATCACCAATCGCAAAGCCTGTAACCGCCTCGCCTTTTTCAACCACGGTACCACTAAACTCATGACCCAGTGTAATTGGATAAAAATGTGCAGCATGATGAAAGATTCTTGGGATATCAGAACCACATAAACCACAATAAGCCACTTTTACTAAAATTTGATTTTGTGAAGTTATTTTAGGTACTTCAACATGTTGTACAGCTAAAGTTCCGTCTTCATTGACAATAACCGTTTTCATTTTAATTTCCTTACTTTAGTCATCACATTTTGTTAATGTATTGCTTTTACTTATCGCTCATAGTCAAAGCCAGTTAATTTGCTTTAAAGTACAATGTATAATCTATTGATTAATATGTTCTTTTGCTATTGCTTGCTGTTGCAATAGTTTATATTTTTGTGCGCGTTTCCAGGTTAAATACAGGCAGAACAAATAAAAGATACCAATAACTGCAAAACCAATAGGTTGTTTTAAATTAACTAACTGAACCATGATATAGGTAATAGGCGAACCACCTTGATCCATTGCGCCAACTGCAATACCATTACCTGCCACAATTGTGCCGGCGTTTATAGCTAATTGCGTTGTTAATGGCACCATCTGTGTGGCAATCCAAAGCGTAATAGCAATTATTATTGAACCTGAAATAATAATTCTGAATAAATTACCTTGATGTATTGCAACGCCCATCGCAATAAAAAAGCCAATTGTTGCTAAATCACCAAAAGGTAATACCTCATTACCGGGAAGAACGATGGCAATAAAAATACTTAATGGAATAAAAATTAAACTGGCAGATACGACTGTTGAGTGGCCGAGTAATAAGGCAGGATCTAAACCAATTAAAAAGTCTTGCCCGCCAAATTTTGACTGTAAATGTTTACGTGCTTGTTTAGAAATGGGGGTTAATCCATCCATGATGGGTTTAATCACTCTTGGCATTAATAACATGACTGCCGCAGTTTGAATCGCCAGTTGTAATGTTTGTTTGACGCCATAACCTGCAAGTAATCCTAACAATATCCCCATAAATAAACCAACTGTAACCGGTTCGCCAAATGCGCCAAACCGTTTTTGCATATCAACAGCATTAAAATTAATTTTGTTAATGAAAGGGATTTTTTCAATTACTGTATCAACAAACACAGCTATCGGACCACAATATGCTGAGGTACCATGAGGCACGGCAATTCCATCTAACTCAAAAAAATCTTTTGTATCGTTAGCAAACCAATCACCTAATTTATAAGCAATAATGGCATGCACAATAACACCTAGAATTCCTAACCAATAAGATCCAGTCGCGATATAAACAAGTGCGCCAGTAAATGTCATGTGCCAGATATTCCAAATATCAACATTCACCACACGCGTCAATTTTAAAATTAACATAACTATATTGACGACAATGGCGATAGGTATGGCTACTAAGGCAATTTGTGAGGCCCAAGTCATTGGCGCTGCACCTGGCCATCCAACATCAACAATACTAAGACTAATATCAAACCGTTCCGCCATTGCTTGCGCCGCAGGTCCGACAGAACTAGTTAATAAACCAACAACCAATCCAATACCGACAAAACCAATACCTATATGGATTCCAGCTTTTAATGAATCACCCAATTTCATTCTTAACGCTAACGAAAATAGGATAATGACAATAGGTAACATTACTGATGGACCTAGATCCAAAATGTACTGCATAATTTCAGTAAACATAGATTTATCCTTTTAAAATAGATAAGATTTTTTGTTTGAGTTGATCGATACCCACACCAGAAACAAAAGGCATGCCATGCACAATAGGAATATCACCAAACTGTTGATCCATCTTTGCTGTAGTACAAATTAAGTCGACATCATCAATAAACGTGTTTATTTCGTTTATACGACATTGAATAAGATCAAGTTGAATATTATTTTCATTGCATAGTTCTTTTATTTCTTCCGCGGCTAATGTCGAAGTTGCAACAGCACCACCACAGGCAACAATAATCTTTTTTTTCATAAAAACTCCTGTAACTCATTAATGAAATATTACATTTTCAAAATGCGTCGCAATTTGTTCTTGCGATGCATTTAGAAGAAACTGATAAAATTCTTCATTTTGCAAATTAGTAAATAAGGCTTTTAAAAGCGCTAATTGATCTGCTGGGGAGGTAACAACTAACGAAATAATTAGCGAGACATCAACTAAACTATCATCATCAGCCCGATTGAAAGCAACCGGTGAGCCTGTTCGCAAAATAAAAATAGCAGGGGTATTGGCATGTTCAGCTTCACAGTGAGGAATCGCAACAGCATAATTATCAAATGCAATGCCGGTTGGAAAGGCATTTTCTCTTGCGATAAGTGCTTGCAAATGACTTTTTTTAACAATTGCTTTTTGTTGTAATTGCTCACTGATATAGGTTAATGCTTCTAATTGATTTTTAAAAACAAGGTTGTCTTCGAAAAGAAGCCGGCATTTTTTCATAATTGATCTCCATACTTGATTTATATTATTTCGAAAACAAAAGCTATATCGAAAGATTATTTTCTTTCGAATATAAAAGCAAATAGCAATAATAAGTTTTGTGATCGAAATCTATTTTTTTCAAATAAAGAGAAATAAATCATCTCCATCTAATTGAGATAGCAAGAGATAAAATCTGATCACGATCACAAAAAAATGTTTTATCTATTGCAAAAAAAGATTAATGTGACAAAATGTTACCCGTAACAAAGGAATAATAAGGATAAACAATGACTAAAAAAAATAAACAAGTTTTTGTTTTTATGGGAGTATCTGGTTGCGGAAAATCAGCAGTCGCAAAGCAAGTGGCTTATGACCTTGATGCTGCTTTTCTTGATGGCGATTTTTTACATTCTAAAGAAAACATCATAAAAATGCGTAATGGTATCCCACTAAATGATGATGATCGTATGCCTTGGCTCCATTTAATCAGTAATGCAGCATTTGCAATGAGTAATGTTAATAATATTTCGATCATAATTTGTTCATCGTTAAAAAAACGCTATCGAGATATTATTCGGGGTGAGAATGAAAATGTTCACTTTATATACTTAAAAGGTAGCTTTGATGTTATTGCTGAACGGTTAGCAAAACGTGAAGGGCATTATCAAAAAGCCAATATGTTGCAATCACAATTTGATACCTTAGAAGAGCCGACGCCTGATGAAAAAGAGGTTTATACCATCAATATCGAACAGCCATTAGCAGGGGTTATCAACGATACTGAAAACGTCATCCGTTCAATTTGCCACTGCTTTTAACATAAAAAAATAAAAATAATATAACAATAAAAATTAAGAGGTTAATGTGAATCCAACAGTTCAAGCAGTTACACAGCGTATTATAGAGCGCTCAAAAGCTTCGCGTGAAGCTTATTTACAAAAAATAGAACATGCCATGTCCAAAAAAGTCAATCGAGCCAATCTGCCTTGCAGTAATTTAGCACATGGTTTTGCCGCTTGTTGTATTGATGATAAAAATGACTTAAAAAATATATTAAAAAGTAATATTGGCATTATTAGTGCTTATAACGATATGTTATCAGCGCACAAACCTTATGAATTTTATCCAGAACAGATACGAAAAGTGCTGCATAAACTAGGTGCTGTTGGTCAAATGGCTGGCGGCGTACCTGCTATGTGTGATGGCGTTACACAAGGTGAGCCGGGGATGGAACTTTCGTTAATGAGTCGAGATATCATTGCTATGTCAGTTGCTATTGGTTTGTCACACAATATGTTTGATGGCGCTTTATATCTTGGTATATGTGATAAAATTGTACCAGGATTATTTATCGGTGCGCTCACTTTTGGGCACTTACCGGCTATTTTTATACCAGCCGGTCCTATGCCTTCAGGTTTACCAAATAAAGAAAAAGTTCGTATACGTCAACTTTATTCAGAAGGAAAAGCCTCCCGCGAAGATTTATTAGAATCTGAATCAGCGTCATACCATACCAGCGGAACGTGTACTTTTTATGGCACAGCAAATAGTAACCAAATGGTCATTGAACTTATGGGATTACATTTACCGGGAGCCGCATTTGTCCATCCAGAAACAGCATTACGCTTCGAGTTAACTAATGCAGCCGCTCAACAAATTACTCGCCTCACAAATCAATCAGGTAATTATATGCCTGTTGGTAGAATGGTTGATGAAAAAGTAATTGTAAATGGTTTAGTGGCATTACTCGCGACAGGTGGCTCAACCAATCTAACTATGCATATTGTTGCTATGGCTAAGGCTGCTGGAATTATCGTTAATTGGGATGATATTTCGGATCTTTCAACAGTTGTTCCGCTCTTATGTCGAATTTATCCAAATGGCCCTGCGGATATTAATTATTTTCAGGCTGCTGGAGGAACATCACTACTTGTTAGAGAATTGCTTGAAGGTGGTCTATTACACGAAGATGTTGAAACTGTTGTTGGACGAGGTCTTAGCCACTATACCAAAGAGCCTATTTTAGAAAATGGTAAATTAATTTTCCGCGAAGGTCCAAAAAAATCACTCGACGAAAATGTTATCGCTTCAATTAAAAAACCATTTGATTCACATGGCGGCTTAAAAGTCATGTCTGGTAATTTAGGGCGAGCTATTATGAAAACCTCAGCTATCGCTAAAAAGCATCAAATAATTGAAGCACCAGCAGTAATATTTAATAGTCAATATGATTTAGATGCAGATTATAAAGCAGGTAAGTTAGATAAAGATTGTGTTGTTGTTGTTCGTTATCAAGGACCTAAAGCAATTGGTATGCCTGAATTACATAAACTGATTACACCACTCGGTGTTTTACAAGATCGTGGGTACAAAGTTGCGTTATTAACGGATGGTCGATTATCTGGTGCATCAGGCAAAGTACCAGCAGCAATTCATGTGACGCCAGAAGCTTACGAAGGAGGATTGTTAAGTAAAGTGCAAGAGGGAGATATTATTCGAGTTAATGGTCAAACGGGTGAAATCACTTTACTTGTAGATGAAGCTGAACTCGCTAAGCGTCAACCTTATGCATTTGATTTACATGATTCTCATTATGGCTATGGCCGTGAGCTTTTTTCGGTTATTCGGGAAAATTTAACTTCAGCAGAACAAGGGGCGGTGAGCTTTTAATTCAATTTTCTGCCGCATGTTGCGGCAGAAATCTCAATATATCATGTAATTAGCCTTTATCTTAAACTTCATGATACATCATTAGGCGACTTAGCATGAATTATTTTTTAATGAAATTATCCACTAACAAATCAACTACATCTCCCATTTTGCCGTGCAATGAGGCTTTTACACTATAAAGCGCCATGCCCATCACTTGTGACGCTTGGATTTCAGGTGGCATAACAAGCTCATTTGAGCTGGTTTTCACATCTAACAATGCAGGGCCTGGGTGTGATAAAAATGATTGCATTGCTGCTTCTAGCAGATCAGAGTCTTCTACACTTATTGCAAACAATCCCATAGATTCAGCAACTTTAGCAAAATTAGGGTTTTGTAGGTCGGTGTAATGATCAACTAATCCTTCTACTTTCTGCTCTAATTCAACAAAATTAAGTGAACCATTGTTAAGTACGATAATTTTTATTGGTAATTTTTCTTGGATGGTGGTTAATAAATCCCCCATTAACATACTAATACCGCCGTCACCAGATAAAGTTATGACTTGGCGATTAGGAAATGCCTTTTGTACACCTAACGCTTGAGGCATCGCATTTGCCATTGTGCCATGTTTTAAACTAATTACGGTGCGTCTTTTACCATTAGTATTAAAATGTCTACATGCCCAAACCATAGCAGATCCAACATCAGCACAAAGAACCGCATCATCTGTTGCATATTTATCCACTAATTCAGTTAAATATTGAGGATGAATGGTTGCTTTTGAAGGCATTGATTTTTTATTCAATTTATTCATTGATTTGGTGTATAGCTCACGACATTTGACTAAGAAAGCTGTCTCTTGCTTTTCGTTAATTAATGGCAGTAAAGCTGTAATTGTTGGTTTAGTACTACCAACAACGCCCACACTCACAGGATGACGTCGTCCAAGATGCGTAGCATCAATGTCAACTTGGATAATGATTGCTTTATTTGGGTAAAATTGTGACCAAGCAAAATCAGCACCTAACATAAGTAGTACGTCACAATCTTTGATTGCGGTCGAACCAGATTCAACCCCAAACATACCAGTCATACCCACATTATATGGGTTATCATATTCAACAAAATCTTTGGCTCTTGATGTATGCACAATTGGTGCTTTTAGTTTTTCTGCAAGACCAATTAATTCATCATGAGCCTCATGGGCGCCTTGTCCGGCAAAGATTGCTATCTTATGATTTTTATTTAATATATCGGCAATTTGATTAAGTTCTTCGTTAGAAGGATGAATAATTGGTTTAGGATGGTAAATTTTATGACCACTATTATCTTCTACTTTTTCTAAACTAATATTATAAGGAATGACTAAAACAGCTACGCCTCGTTGATTAATCGCAGCTTGAACTGCCGCTGTGGTTATTTGTCTTGCTTGTGTTGGATCATTTATTTCCTGACAAAATACCGAACAATTTTTATAAACAGAAGGAAAATCAACTTCTTGTGGAAAATCAGTTCCTCTTTGTGAAGTAACCAATTGGCTTGCTAATAAAATAACTGGTACTTTATTACGTTGCGCTTCGTAAATGCCATTAATAAAGTGTAAGCTTCCTGGTCCACATGAACCTGCACATGCGGTTATTTGATCAGTTAGATAAGCTTCAGCGCCTGCGGCAAAAGCCCCCACTTCCTCATGACGAACGTGCACCCACTCAATATCACTTTTTTTAATGGCAGATGTAATTTGGTTTAATGTATCGCCCACAATCCCATAACAATGTTTAACACCGGCTTCACCTAAAACATCGACTATAATTTGTGCTACTGATTTTTTTGATGACATAGTTTCTCCTAAAAACTTTTATTGTTTTATTCCACTTTTAGATGCATAAATTACACCTACTTTGCCATAATGCGAATAGGTTATAAAAAAAACAGCAGAAAATGTTAAAAATGTAATAATAAAGTGGTCAATTTTAAGATAACTTTACTCAGCAATATTCCCTATTACAATAAATCAATGTATTATGTTTAACATAGTATTTACTTCATAGAGTTGCTTTTGTGAAACAATTGTCATCTGAGCATGGGTTAATATCATCAATTTCTGCTCTGTTACCTGATTATTTATCCCAATATTTTCCATTATTAATTATTTGTATATTGTTATTGATCGCAATTTTACTATTTTCGTTTAGTAAATTGAGAATGGACATAATAGCGATACTGACAATTACCGCTATTACCATTACAGGTATATTAACACCATCTGAAGCATTAGCCGGATTTAGCGATCCCAATATCGTTCTTATTGCATTATTATTTATCATTGGTGAAAGCCTAGTTAGAACCGGTATATCGTTTAAAATGAGTGAATATATCCTAAAAATAGCGGGTAAGAACGATATTCGTATCATCATTTATATTATGCTGGGCTCTGCTCTACTCGGTTCAATAATGAGTTCTACTGGCGTAGTTGCAATTTTTATTCCGGTTGCTATCAGTATTGCCAATCATACGGGTATTCATGTCAAAAAATTGATGATGCCACTTTGTATTGCCGCTCTTATTAGCGGTATGATGACTTTAGTTGCAACTGCACCAAATTTAGTCGTAAATAGTGAACTTAGCCATTTTAAATTAACTGAGTTTGGTTTTTTCTCAATTACGCCAATAGGTTTAGGCGTATTGTTTGTTGGTCTTATATACTGTGTATTAACTCGTAACTGGTTACTTACCGCAGATCAGCTTGCGCCAACAACAATTCAACCGCAAAGACGACGAATTACGGATTTGATTCGTGACTATAAATTAATTGGTCGAGCACATCGTGCGCAAATTTTAGCGGGTTCACCTTTTGTTGGTCGAACCATCGATGGCCTACACTTGCGTAGTGAACATGGCGTAAATGTTATTGGTATTGAACGTTGGCGTAAATTCCAAAAGGTTCTTATTCCCGTCAATGGTTCAACTGAATTTAGAGAAAACGATATATTACTGCTTGATATGTCACACTCCGAAGCCGACTATCGTACTTTTCTAAATACCAATAATCTTGAACCTAAGGTATTGCGTGGTGAATATTTTTCAGAACAAGTTAAAGAGGTCGGTATGGCTGAAGTTGCCTTATTACCGGAATCAAGCTTATGTGGTAAAACACTTAATGAAATCGATTTTCGTAGTAAATATTTTTTGACCGTAATCGGTATTTGGCGTAATCATGCTCCTGTTGAAACTAATAACTTATTCCAAGAACGATTAGAAATGAGTGATACCCTGTTAGTCTGTGGAGATTGGGGATCAATTCAAAAACTACAAACCCGTACCAGTGATTTTGTAGTACTCGATTATCCTTCCGATATCGATGACATTGCTCCAGCAAGCTCACAAGCTTATGCTGCCTTAATTAATTTAGCTATCATGATTATATTGATGGTAACCGGTATTGTGCCAAATGTTGTTGCAGCACTTATTGCCTGTTTATTAATGGGCGCAACAAAGTGCATTGATATGACTAATGCCTACAAGTCGATACACTGGCCAACATTAATTTTAATTATAGGGATGATGCCTTTTGCATTAGCACTAAATAAAACTGGTGGTATATCACTCATTTCGGCTTGGCTTGAAGTCCATTTACGATCTTTTGGTCCATATATGGTACTTACCTTTGTTTTTTTATTATGTTCAATTGTCGGATTATTTATTTCTAATACAGCGACCGCCATATTAATCGCGCCAATTGCGATTGATTTGGCCTTAAAATTTGGTTATTCCCCTTATCCATTCGCTATGACTGTTGCCATCGCAACCTCTGCGTCGTTTATCACACCCGTTTCTTCGCCAGTTAAAACGATGGTAGTTGCGCCTGGGGGGTATAGTTTTAGTGATTTTGTTAAAGTTGGCGTACCATTAACCTTTTTAGTGATGGCGGTTGATATTGCTTTAGTGCCAATATTCTTCCCGTTTTAAAGCTTAACGGCTATAATGATTGACAAATGATAATATTAATACATACTTGACGAAATTAATGAATAGGAGAATTAAAAAATGATGAATTTTCTACAAACTATTTTAGCTCTAGCGGTTGCAGCCGCGATTATTATCGGTTTACTGACTTTTATCGGATTACTGGCTAAGTTTCAATGTTATAGAACTATAAAACAAGTTGAATCTGGCAAAATGAGTGATGCCACATTGATGCGCCGTTATAATATGACCAAAAAATATAAAGACAGTGTTTTTTGGACATTTTTTAATTATGGTATTTACTATAAATACGGTAAGAAATTAAATCAAAAAGTTTTTGAAGTTTTTAAAGAATGTATGATTAAACGAAATCTACCTTTATAAAATTTTTACTTATTCTCTTTCTTGAAGCAAAGGCGCTAATTATCAATTAAGCGCCTTTCCGTTTAAAGATTCTCAAGAAAATTTCAGTTATAATGCCACTCATTAATTTCTGATTATGGATAAAGATACATGCCACAAAATATCAAGCCATTAAACATTATTTTTGCAGGTACCCCTGATTTTGCAGCCAAACACCTACAAGCTTTAATCGAAGCGAAACATAATGTGATAGCTGTTTTTACTCAGCCCGATCGCCCAGCTGGACGTGGTAATAAATTAACTGCAAGTCCGGTTAAACAATTAGCCATCGAAAATCATCTTCCTGTTTATCAACCAGCTACACTTAAAACTGAAGAAAATCAAAAAATCATTGCTGAACTCAATGCCGACATTATGATTGTGGTGGCATATGGTCTTATTTTACCGCAAGCTGTGCTTGATATGCCTAAACTAGGTTGCTTAAATGTGCATGGTTCATTATTACCAAGATGGCGTGGCGCCGCCCCTATTCAACGCGCTTGTTGGGCGGGTGATACTTTAACTGGTATTACGATTATGCAAATGGATGCCGGGCTTGATACGGGTGATATGTTATATAAACTCACCTGCCCAATTGAACCTTCTGATACCAGTGCAACGTTATATAACAAGCTGGCACAATTAGGCCCACAAGGACTACTTGATACCTTAACACTAATTATCGAAGGAAAAATCCAACCCGAAAAACAAGATTCATCACAGGTTACTTACGCTGAAAAATTATCTAAACAAGAAGCTAAACTTGATTGGAATCTATCGGCACAACAACTTGAACGTTGCGTTCGCGCCTTTAATCCTTGGCCTGTGAGTTATTTTGACGTTAATGGCGAGCCCGTAAAGGTATGGCAAGCAGAAGTGATAAAAACATCCCACAACCAACCTGTTGGCACTATTTTACAAGCGGATAAAAAAGGAATATGTATTGCAACAAGTGATGGCGCATTAAATATGACACTTTTACAACCTGCTGGTAAAAAACCGATGTCTGCTCAAGATCTATTGAACTCTCGCAAAGCATGGTTTGAAGTAGGTAAGATACTGGGAAAATAGTTTAAAAAGATATTACAGGATAAGTTCCTGTAATATTATCGTTTTTTGGCAAACAGCGTGGCAAAGCGGAGCTTTATTCGGTTGCCATGGATATCCGTTTTATGCAGTTCGCCAACATCTTCATTGTATTTTAGAATATCCCAATTTTGATAATAATTAAGTAGCTCATTCTCTTTAAACGTAAACGAAAATCCTACAGTGCAAGGAAAATCATCAGTTGACATAGCGCAAACAATTAAATTATAACCGCCCGTTTTAGTTATAGTTTGCATATTATGAATAATATCGGGAATTCTATCTGGTTGTAAAAACATCATCACAACAGTTGATATAATTAAATCGTAATTGCCTTTTAAATTGGCTTGGTTAATATCATAAATAGATGCATTGATATGCGATAAATGATCGTTTGCAATAATTTCTTGTAAATTACTAATACTCATTTCTGACTTATCAACGGCATCAACATCAAAACCAAGTAGCTGTAGATAGAGTGAATTACGGCCTGAACCACAACCTAAATCTAACGCTTTTCCGGCCTGAATGATTTGACAAGCGTCCAAAACGTCAGAATGGGTTTTAGTCATTTGATATTTTTTTTGGGTATAATCCTCCGGTTGGCAATAAAAAGCCAACTGGCACTTCAGATCATCTGAAACTTGAGCTATTCGATGCCATTGCTGAGGCTCAATAAATGGAGGCTGATGCTCAACATCAAAAACATATTGAGATATGACATCGCCCTGCTCGGTTAACATATGAAAATTGACATTACCTTTTATAATGTTTAATTTTGCCCAAGTACCTAGTTGTGTATTATGTTTTTCACGAAACAAATCGGGTAAAGTTTTTGCATCCCAAATAGGTAACGTTTTATAGCAAACTAAATCTCTATCTTTCATCATAAAGTACCAACAATGCTGTATAATTGTTGATTATTATAGTCAAGTATTAACCTAATAAACAACTTACTTTTTAGAAATAAAATGACGTTTAAATAAGGAAAAATAAATTTATAGTAGCGAAGTTAACTATATCAACATATAATCATCAACATTCTAAAATATAGAGTAAAAAATATTAGAGGAACAATTTATGGGATTTTTAACAGGTAAACGCATACTGGTTACCGGCGTTGCAAGTAATCGTTCTATTGCTTACGGTATTGCAAAAGCGATGCACCGTGAAGGCGCAGAATTAGCTTTTACTTATCAAAACGAAAAATTAAAAGGCCGTGTTGAAGAGTTTGCTGCTGATTTTAATTCTAAAATCGTTTTACCTTGTGATGTCGCACATGATGAAAGCATCACAACATTATTTACAGAGCTAGCTAAAACTTGGGATAAATTCGATGGTTTTGTACATGCAATTGCCTTCGCTCCTGGTGATCAATTAGATGGTGATTATGTTAACGCCGTAACGCGTGAAGGTTTTGCCATTGCGCATGATATTAGCTCTTATAGCTTTGTTGCGATGGCTAAAGCATGTCGTTCTATGCTAAATCCAAATTCAGGATTAGTTACGCTTTCTTATCTTGGTGCTGAACGAGCAATCCCTAATTATAATGTTATGGGTCTTGCTAAAGCATCTTTAGAAGCAAATGTACGTTATATGGCAAATGCAATGGGACCTGAAGGTATACGCGTTAATGCCATTTCTGCTGGCCCTATTCGTACTTTAGCTGCATCAGGAATTAAAGATTTCAAAAAGATGTTATCACATTGTGAATCAGTAACCCCTATTCGTCGTACAGTAACCATTGAAGATGTAGGTAATTCTGCTGCATTCTTATGTTCAAATTTATCGTCAGGCATTACCGGTGAAGTCATCCATGTTGATGGTGGCTTTAGCATCGCAGCGATGAATGAGTTAGAACTTAAATAAGTTATCGATTCAGTTGTAAAAACGCTAAAATACTCCCACCTTATAGGTGGGAGTATCGTTTTAGGCATTAATTAACGTTTAATTATCTTAAAGCCATGATAAATTAAAATAGCTTTATTAATTTGCTAAATAACGACAAAGATAAGCTGTCGCCTCAACAACCTGAACATCAAATTTGCTTTCACCAGCAACATGAAAAACTTGTCCTGCTTGGAAAACTTGCCAATCATCGGCTGTAGGTAGTAACACCTTAAGCGAACCCGTTATAACTGTCATTTCTTCAGGATTGATAGTACTAAAAATATATTCGCCTGGTAACATTACACCAACAGAAGCAGAACCAGCTGAAGCATTTTCAAAACTAATTGATTTAACTTTACCATCAAAATATTCATTAACATTTAACATTGTGATACCTACCCGTTATTTTCTATATCATTAATTTAACTTATTGCAAACTTATGATTTAAGTCTACAAATTCTAATCATTATTCCCTAATACACTATAATTTACTGTCATATACAGTTAAGGTAAATAAAATTTTTACAAAGCCATATAAAATAACCAATTTAGCAATAACGTAAATTTTGATAAATTAATTTTTTTATAAAAACCTTATTTAGTTTCATCTTAATTAAACATGGTAATTTGTAATAAACTTAAGAAAATAGCATACAGATGGAGTTTTTTCCGTTAAAATCTATGCCAATTTGCGCAATACAAGTTTGTTGGAGAAAATATGAAAATAGCAAAAAATACGGTGGTTAGTTTAGCTTATCAAGTTAGAACAAAAGATGGGGTTTTAGTTGATGAAGCAACAGCGGCTGCACCACTTGAATATTTACAAGGTGCAGGAAACTTATTACAAGACCTTGAAAATGCTTTAGAAGGCCATCAAGTTGGTGATAAATTTGATGTTGAATTAGTTAACCCATATGGTGATTTTAACGATGCATTAGTACAAAACGTACCGCGTGACGTTTTTGTAGGCGTTGATGAATTAGAAGTTGGTATGCGTTTTTTTGCTGATACTGACCAAGGATCTTTACCTGTTGAAATTACTGCTATTGATGGCGATACCGTTACTATTGATGGTAATCATATGCTAGCAGGACAAGATCTAAAATTTAATGTTGAAGTCTTAGCTGTTCGTGAAGCAACAGAAGAAGAGATAGCTCATGGACACATTCACGGTGCACACGGGCACGACCATGGACATGGTGGTTGCGGTTGTGGTGGCCACGATGATGAAGATGAAGATACAGGTTGCTGTGGCGGTGGTCATGGTGGCTGTGGTTGTCATTAATTCACCGAACAAAATTCATTACAAAAGCGCCTATTGGCGCTTTTTTCTCGTAAAGTATTCATGTATTTTGTGATTAATTTCCCAATATTTTAAATTAGGTCTTTATGTTTCCTTATTTTTATCAATAATTTATTCTTATTTCGGAATAAATTATTAATTATGTCCTCATCCTCTGCAACATTAATGCCTCGTGAAAAACTATTACGTTTTGGGGTTGAAACATTAAGTGATGCTGAATTGCTCGCCTTATTTTTACGTACAGGTACGCGAAATATACCTGTTTTAGAATTATCACAAAAATTATTAAATGAATTTGGTTCTTTTTATAATTTAATTAATGCTAGTCACAGTGATTTTTGTAAAAAACATGGTTTAGGTACCGCTAAATACACACAACTAAAGGCAGTTGTCGAACTATCACATCGCTATCTCAAAGTTAAAATAATGAAAGAAAATTCCCTTACTTCACCTTCTTTAACCCATCATTATTTAGCAAGTCGATTAGCAAACAAAGATCGTGAAATTTTTATGGTGATTTTTTTAGATAACCAAAATCATGTAATTACAGCAGAAGAAATGTTTACTGGTACTTATAACTGTGTAGAAGTTCATCCACGCGAAATTGCTAGACAGGCATTACAGTATAATGCAGCTGCATTAATTTTAGCGCATAATCATCCTTCTGGTATTGCAGAGCCAAGTCAAGCCGATCGCATACTAACTAAAAAGATTGAACAAGTTTGTGAGTTGATTGATATTCGGATTCTTGATCATATTGTGATAGGAAAAGGAGAATATGTGTCATTTGCTGAGCGAGGATGGATTTAATAGCCATTTTTACTTACAATGTACATTTACCTACAGACTCTTATTAAAGATCTTATGAACCAACGATTAGAATTATTAGAAACCAAAGTAGCATTTCAAGATATGACCATTGAAGAACTCAATCAGATGGTCATGCATCTGCAAGCAGATATTAGCAAACTAAAAGAGCAATTAACACTTTTATCACAAAAAATACAGGCAAATCAATCATCTAATATTGCCAGTTTAGCAGAAGAAACACCACCCCCACATTATTAAACGGGCTTGAGATTAACCTATTTTTATTTAAGAACAATTAAAATTAATCAACAAAACAGACAGTAAACTTAATATATTTCAATTATGTGAAATTAATTGGAGTATCAACGGCTTTAGTATAGCTAAAAATATAACAACTATCTGTCAGACAAAATATCGAAAACAATAAACAATTCATTCCAATTATTTGTTTAAGAAAATTATCAAAGCAACCATTACGATAATGGTTGTCTAAACTCATCAAGTTTATTTATCAAAAATTAAGGTATAAGATCTAAATTCAGCTCAATAAAAAAACCGGCTTAATTGCCGGTTTTAGTTCTCAATGAGTTAAATTTTTTATTCAGCTGCTGCTTCTGCTTCTACTGCAGGGCGATCAACTAATTCAATATAAGCCATTGGTGCATTATCTCCATCGCGGAAACCACATTTTAAAATACGTACATAACCACCAGGACGGGTAGCAAAACGTGGACCTAAATCTGAAAATAATTTTTTCACTGTATCTTTATCACGGATACGAGCAAAAGCCAAACGGCGATTAGCTACGCTATCGCTTTTGGCTAGCGTAATTAACGGTTCAACAACACGACGCAACTCTTTTGCTTTAGGCAATGTAGTTTTGATGATTTCATGTTCAACAAGTGAACTAGTCATGTTACGAAACATTGCTTGACGATGGCTGCTATTTCGGTTCAGTTGACGACCACTTTTACGATGGCGCATAACTTTATCCTTCTTATATAAATTTTATCTTAGTCTTCAACAATACTTGCTGGTGGCCAATTCTCAAGACGCATGCCTAAAGATAAACCACGAGAAGCGAGCACATCCTTAATTTCAGTAAGTGATTTCTTACCAAGATTAGGGGTTTTAAGTAGCTCAACTTCGGTACGTTGTACTAAATCACCAATATAATGAACTGCTTCTGCTTTTAAGCAATTAGCAGACCGAACAGTTAATTCGAGATCATCTACTGGACGTAGAAGAATCGGATCAAATTCCGGTTTATCTTCTTTAACTTCAGGTTGACGTACATCACGTAAATCAACGAAAGCTTCAAGTTGTTCAGCCAAAATAGTTGATGCGCGACGAATAGATTCTTCTGGATCAATGGTACCATTGGTTTCCATATCGATAACTAATTTATCCAAATCAGTACGCTGTTCCACACGAGCAGCATCAACAGAATATGCAATGCGCTCAACTGGGCTATAACAAGCATCAACTAATAGACGACCAATTGGTCGCTCTTCATCTTCTGACTTAACGCGAGCAGAAGCAGGGACATAACCACGTCCTCGTTGTACACGAATACGCATACTAATTGAAGCATTGGCATCAGTAAGATGACAAATTACTAAATCAGGATTAACAATTTCAACATCACCATCATGAGTGATATCCGATGCAGTAACTGCACCAATACCTGATTTATTTAAAGTCAGCATAACATCATCTTTAGTATGTACACGTACTGCTAATTTTTTCAAATTAAGCAGAATATCAAGCACATCTTCTTGAACGCCTTCTTTAGTACTATACTCATGCAGAACACCGTCAATTTCAACTTCGGTCACTGCATATCCCGGCATAGATGATAATAAAATGCGGCGTAGTGCATTACCTAAAGTATGTCCAAAACCACGCTCAAGTGGCTCTAAAGTCACTTTTGCATGAGTTGGGCTGTATTGAACAACATCAACTAGGTGAGGTTTTAAAAACTCTGTTACAGAACCCTGCATTATGTCCTCTCTTAAGTGCTAAACTTTACTTAGAGTAAAGTTCGACGATCAAATGTTCGTTGATGTCAGCAGATAAATCTGAACGTTCTGGTAAGCGTTTGAACACACCTTCCATTTTGCTAGCATCAACTTCTAACCATGTTGGTTTTTCACGTTGTTCAGCTAACTCTAAAGCGGCTTTAATACGTGCTTGTTTTTTTGATTTTTCACGAACACTAATCACATCTTCAGGCGAAACTTGATAAGACGCAATGTTCACAACGTGACCATTAACAAGAACAGCTTTATGACTAACTAACTGACGAGCTTCAGCACGAGTTGCACCAAATCCCATACGATAAACAACGTTATCTAAACGACGTTCTAAAAGACCAAGTAGGTTTTCACCAGTATTGCCTTTAATACGCGCAGCATTTTTATAGTAATTACGGAATTGACGTTCTAAAATTCCATAAATACGTCTAACTTTTTGTTTTTCACGTAACTGAACACCATAATCGGATAAACGCGGTTTACGCGCACCATGTTGTCCAGGCGCTTGTTCTAACTTACATTTACTGTCAACCGCTCGGACACCAGATTTAAGGAATAAATCAGTACCTTCACGACGACTTAATTTGAGCTTTGGTCCCAAATATCTTGCCATTTTATTTCTCCAATAATCCTATAAACATTCGATGTTTAATAAATAATTAAACACGACGTTTCTTTGGTGGACGACAACCGTTATGAGGGATCGGAGTAACATCAGTAATGTTAGTGATACGATAACCCGCAGCATTTAATGCACGAATTGTTGACTCACGACCAGGACCAGGTCCTTTTACCATAACTTCTAGATTCTTAATTCCGTAGTCTTTTACGGCTTCTGCACAACGTTCTGCGGCCACTTGAGCTGCGAACGGAGTTGACTTACGAGAGCCACGGAAACCAGAACCACCAGCGGTTGCCCAACCCAACGCATTACCTTGACGATCGGTAATAGTTACGATTGTATTGTTAAATGATGCATGAATATGAGCTACACCATCAGAAACTTGTTTTTTAACACGTTTACGTGTACGAACAGGTGTCTTTGCCATTTATTATCACCTCAATTATTTCTTGATTGGCTTACGCGGGCCCTTACGGGTACGAGCGTTAGTCTTAGTGCGTTGACCACGAACAGGAAGTCCACGACGGTGACGCATGCCACGATAACAACCAAGGTCTAATAAACGCTTGATACTCATAGTTACTTCACGACGTAAATCACCTTCAACAGTAAATTTAGCGACTTGTTCACGTAACTTTTCAATCTGATCTTCAGATAGTTCTCTGATCTTTACATGTTCAGGAATACCGGCTTCAGCACAAATTGTCTTAGCGCGAGTATTACCGATTCCATAAATTGCTTGTAACGCAATTACGGCATGTTGTTGATCAGGAATGTTAATGCCTGCTATACGGGCCACTATGCACTCCTTTATTGTTAATGTTAGTAAACTTACTATACTGAAAAGCCCGTTTTCAGGATACTCAAACAGCAAGTTTACAAATAAATTTAGGCTGGCTATTCTAGCCAGCTTTACTATACTTTGGCAAGTAAAATATGCAAAAGTTCAACTTTACAGTTAAATAAAATTAACCTTGACGTTGTTTATGCTTACCTTCAATGCAAATAACACGAACGATGCCATTGCGTTTGATGATTTTACAATTTCTGCATAATTTCTTGACTGAAGCACGAACTTTCATTTTTTTCTCCGTAACTTCTGGCTAACTTATCGGCCATAGCCTTTAAGGTTCGCTTTCTTTAACACTGACTCATAACGATTTGGCATCATTAAAGTCTGTACTTGTGCCATAAAATCCATGATCACAACAACCACAATTAATAAAGAGGTCCCACCAAATTGGACAGGAACTTTCATTGCGCTTGTCATAAACATTGGTACCAAACATACAAAAGTAATGTAGATAGCGCCAATTAGCGTTAACCGTGTCATTACCTTGTCAATATACTTCGATGTTTGTTCACCTGGACGGATACCTGGAATAAATGCCCCAGATTTTTTTAACTGATCTGCTGTCTCTCTTGGGTTGAAAACCAACGCGGTATAGAAGAAACAGAAGAAAATAATCGCAGCTGCAAAAAAGATTATGTATAACGGTTGATCATGAGAAAAATATTGGCCTATAAGAACAATAATATATCTCCAACCTTCACCATCTCCTTGAAACCAAGAAGCCATCATAGATGGTAACATAACGATTGTTGAAGCAAATATTGCAGGAATTACACCTGCCATATTAATTTTTAATGGAAGGTGTGTACTTTGTGCGGCATACACACGACGACCTTGCTGACGCTGCGCATAGTTGACGACAATACGTCGTTGACCACGTTCAACAAACACAACAAAATAAGTCACACCAACTACTAATGCGGCGACTACTAGTAATAAAATTGGATGCAATGAACCAGAACGAGCTTGTTCAATTGTTTCATATATTGCATGGGGAAGACCTGCCACAATACCCGCAAAGATAATGATTGAAATACCATTACCTACACCGCGTTCCGTGATCTGTTCACCCAACCACATAAGAAACATAGTGCCAGTAACTAAGCTAACCGATGCAATAAAATAGAAAGAAAATCCTGGATTAATCACAACATGACCATAACCAGGAATATTCGGTAGACCAGTCGCAATACCAACTGCCTGTATAATCGCTAAAGCAAGTGTACCATAACGAGTGTATTGGCTAATTTTTTTACGACCTGATTCACCTTCTTTCTTCAATTCTGCGAGTTTAGGGCTAATAGCTGTTAATAACTGTACGATAATCGATGCAGAAATATACGGCATTATCCCTAATGCAAAAATTGAAGCACGGCTTAAAGCACCACCAGAGAACATATTGAACATACCGACAATACCATTAGATGATGCTTGTGCTAGTAAGTCCGATAACGCTTTAGTATCAATACCAGGAACCGGAATATAAGAACCAAGACGAAAAACAATAAGCGCTAAAAGCACAAATATTAAACGTCTTTTAAGCTCACCACTACCGCCTCGAGTACTTTGAAAATCTAATCCTGGTTGCTTTGCCATCTTTCTAATTATTCCTCAATTTTTCCGCCAGCAGCTTCAATTGCAGCTTTAGCACCTTTCGTTACTCGAATACCACGAACGGTAACTGGTTTAGTTACTTCACCAGATAACATGATTTTAGCATATTCGATTTGTGAATTAATCACATTTGCAACTTTTAAGCTATTTAAGTCAACAACATCACCTTCAACTTTCATTAAATCTGAAAGACGAACTTGCGCTGTTACCATAGCTTTACGTGAGGTAAAACCAAATTTTGGTAAACGACGATATAAAGGCATTTGACCACCTTCAAAGCCACGACGAACGCCGCCACCTGAACGAGATTTTTGACCTTTGATACCACGAGTACCCGTTTTACCTAATCCAGAACCGATTCCTCGACCTAGACGTTTTGGTGCATGCTTTGAACCTTCAGCAGGAGATAAAGTATTTAAACGCATTACTATTACTCCTCTACTTTAACCATGTAATAAACTTGGTTTACCATACCGCGAATCGCAGGAGTATCCTCACGCTCAACAGTATGACCAATACGACGTAATCCTAAACCTACTAACGTTGCTTTATGCTTCGGTAGACGACCAATAGAACTACGAGTTTGTGTAATTTTAATTGTCTTTGCCATGGCTAATTACCCCAAAATTTCTTCGACGGTTTTACCACGCTTAGCAGCAACCATTTCAGGTGATTTCATATTTTCTAAGCCATCAATCGTCGCACGAACCACGTTAATTGGGTTTGTAGAACCATATGCTTTAGCTAGAACGTTACGAACACCAGCAACTTCTAATACAGCACGCATTGCACCACCGGCGATAATACCAGTACCTTCTGATGCAGGTTGCATATAAACACGAGAACCTGTGTGAGCACCTTTAACCGGATGCTGTAAAGTATCGTTATTTAACGCAACATTAATCATATTACGACGTGCTTTTTCCATTGCTTTTTGGATTGCTGCTGGCACTTCACGTGCTTTACCATATCCAAAACCTACGCGGCCATTACCGTCACCAACAACAGTTAGTGCAGAAAAACTAAAAATACGACCACCTTTTACGGTTTTAGAAACTCGGTTAACTGCGATTAATTTTTCCTGCAGTTCACCAGCTTGTTTTTCGATGTTTGACATCTTTAACTCCTACCTTAGAACTGTAGGCCAGCTTCGCGAGCAGCATCTGCTAGCGCCTGAACTCGACCATGATATTGGAAACCTGAACGATCAAAAGAAACTTCTTTGATATCTTTCGCTAATGCACGCTCTGCAATTGCTTTACCAACTGCTGCTGCTGCATCTTTGTTTCCAGTGTATTTTAAACTTTCACTGATAGCTTTTTCTAATGTAGAAGCGGCTGCCAGTACTTCTGATCCGTTTGGTGCGATAATCTGCGCATAAATATGACGCGGAGTACGGTGAACCACTAAGCGAGTTGCAAGTAGTTCATGCATCTTACGACGCGCTTTAGTTGCACGACGGATACGAGCTGATTTCTTATCCATAGTGTTACCTTACTTTTTCTTAGCTTCTTTAGTACGCACAACTTCATCTGCGTAACGAACACCTTTACCTTTATAAGGTTCAGGACGACGATAAGCACGGATATCTGCTGCTACTTGTCCGATTAACTGTTTATCAGCACTTTTTAGTACGATTTCAGTTTGAGAAGGACATTCAGCCGTCACACCTGCAGGTAATTGATGTTCAATTGGATGTGAATATCCAAGAGATAGACCAATTGCATTACCTTTAACTTGTGCACGATAACCGACACCAACTAGCTGAAGTTTTTTAGTAAAACCTTCAGTAACACCAATAACCATTGAGTTAATCAATGCGCGCGCTGTACCTGCTTGAGCCCAAGCATTCGCAAAGCCGTCACGAGGGGCAAATTTAATTTGACCTTCTTCTTGATTAATAACAACAGCATTATTAATTGTACGAGATAACTCGCCATTTTTACCTTTAATCGTAATTACCTGACCATTGAGTTTTACCTCTACGCCAGCAGGAACAACGACAGGTGCTTTTGCAACACGAGACATTTTTTTCTCCCTTACGCTACGTAGCAGATAATTTCACCACCAAGACCTGCTTGGCGTGCTGCTCGATCAGTCATAACACCTTTAGAAGTAGAAACAACTGCGATACCTAGTCCTGCCATTACTTTTGGCAATTCGTCTTTACGTTTATAAATACGTAGACCTGGACGGCTAACACGTTTAATACTTTCTACAACAGCCTTACCTTGGAAATATTTTAAAGTGATTTCCAATTCTGGTTTAGTGTCACCAACTACTTTATAGTCCCCGATATAACCTTCTTCTTTTAGCACATTGGCAATTGCCACTTTTAGCTTAGAGGAAGGCATGGTGACTGCAACTTTATTCGCAGCTTGACCGTTACGAATGCGGGTCAACATATCTGCTATAGGATCTTGCATGCTCATCTATAACACTCCCCTGATTACCAACTTGCCTTTTTAAGACCTGGAATCTCACCACGCATGGCTGACTCACGGACCTTAATACGGCTTAAACCAAACTTACGAAGGACGCCATGAGGACGACCGGTTTGACGACAACGACGACGTTGACGTGATGGACTAGAATCACGAGGAAGCGTTTGCAATTTAAGCACTGCATTCCAACGATCTTCATCTGATGCATTAAGATCAGAGATAATCGCTTTTAATTCTTGACGCTTCGCAAAATATCTTTCTGCTAGCTTTACGCGTTTCTTATCGCGTTCAATCATTGATTGTTTAGCCATTATGCCCTACCTTACTTACGAAATGGGAAGTTAAAGGCAGATAATAAAGCTCGGCCTTCTTCATCTGATTGTGCACTTGTTGTGATAGTAATATCTAAACCACGAACACGATCAACTTTATCATAATCGATTTCAGGGAAAACGATTTGTTCTCGAATACCCATGCTATAATTGCCACGACCATCAAAAGATTTTGCGCTTAAACCACGAAAATCTCGAGTACGAGGAAGAGCAATATAAACTAGACGTTCAAAAAATTCCCACATACGTTCGCCACGTAAAGTGACTTTACAACCAATAGGATACCCTTGACGGATTTTAAAACCAGCAACTGATTTGCGTGCTTTAGTGACAAGTGGTTTTTGACCACTGATTGCTGCTAAGTCAGCAACCGCATTATCTAATAATTTCTTATCAGTAATTGCTTCACCCACACCCATATTCAAGGTGATCTTTTCGATCCGAGGGACTTGCATGACAGATTTGTAGCCAAACTGGTCTTGCAGTTTATTTACTACCTGTGCTTTGTAGTAATCATGCAGTTTCGCCATCGTACACTCCAAATTACTTAATTGATTAATTCATTAGTAGACTTATAAAAACGGACTTTTTTACCGTCTTCAAAACGAAAGCCTACGCGATCTGCTTTGCCTGTAGCTGGGTTAAAAATTGCTACGTTAGAAACATTAATAGCTGCTTCTTTCTCAACAATTCCACCATCTTGATTTAATGCAGGTACTGGTTTTTGGTGTTTTTTCACCAAATTGATACCTTCAACAATCACTTTGCCTGTAGACAAAACGCTTTTTACTTTACCGCGTTTACCTTTATCTTTACCGGTTAACACGATAACTTCATCTTCTCGACGGATTTTCGCTGCCATTACCCGCTCCTTACAGTACTTCTGGTGCTAATGAAATGATCTTCATAAACTTCTCAGAACGAAGTTCACGAGTGACCGGTCCAAAAATACGCGTACCAATCGGTTGCTCACTGTTATTATTTAAAATAACACACGCATTGCGATCGAAACGAATGACAGATCCATCAGGACGACGAACACCTTTTCTAGTGCGCACAACCACAGCTTTAAGTACATCACCTTTCTTTACTTTACCACGTGGAATTGCTTCTTTAATGGTAACTTTGATGATATCACCAACCGCTGCATAACGACGGTGCGATCCACCGAGAACCTTGATACACATTACACTACGTGCGCCAGAGTTATCGGCAACATCTAGCCTAGTCTGTTCTTGGATCATTTTAATGCTCCGTATAAATAAATTATTGTCTAATCTACCTTCATCCACCTCAACTACCATGGATAAGAATAGACAACCAAAAACCCACATATGTGAGGGCGCATAGTATAACACCACTCAAATAAAATGGATAGCATAAAATAAACGGCCGATGAGCCGTTTATTATATTATGTACAGTTTTTAATCGATTAGATTAACTAACTGCTTTTTCTACGATTCGAACAAGAGTCCAAGATTTGGTTTTTGATAATGGACGACACTCTTTAATTTCTACAGTATCACCAATACCACACTCATTGTTTTCATCATGTACATGCAATTTAGTCGTACGTTTAATGAACTTACCATATAACGGATGCTTCACTTTACGTTCAATAGCTACAGTAATAGATTTATCCATTTTGTCGCTAATAACACGACCTTGCTGAGTACGAATTTTTACTTCAGTAGTCATATTACGCACCCGCCTTCTCAGTTAATAATGTTTTAACTCGTGCAATATTACGACGCACTTGTTTTAACACATGAGTTTGTGTTAACTGACCCCCAGCTAATTGCATACGTAAGTTAAATTGCTCACGTAATAAATTAAGAAGTTCAGTATTTAACTCTTCAACGCTTTTTTCGCGTAGCTCTTTTGCTTTCATTTACATCACCGTCTTAATCACAAAGGTGGTTTTAATTGGCAGTTTTGCAGCTGCCAACGCAAATGCTTCACGAGCAACTTCTTCCGGTACTCCGTCCATTTCATAAAGGACTTTACCTGGTTGAATCTGTGCAACCCAGTATTCAACGTTACCCTTACCTTTACCCATACGCACTTCAAGTGGTTTTTCAGTAATTGGTTTATCAGGGAAAACTCGAATCCAGATTTTACCTTGACGCTTAACTGCACGAGTCATAGCACGACGTGCTGCTTCGATCTGGCGCGCAGTCAAACGACCACGACCCACAGCCTTAAGACCGAATGTACCGAAACTAACGTCAGTACTTACAGCAAGACCACGATTGCGGCCCTTGTGCACTTTACGGAATTTTGTACGCTTTGGTTGTAACATCAGCGACGCTCCTTATTGTTTTCGGCCTTTGCGCTGCTTTTTCGGTTGAGCAGCAGGTTGTTTTTCTGCTTGTTCAACGGCAGCCATACCACCAAGGATCTCACCTTTGAAGATCCACACTTTAACACCAATAATACCATAGGTAGTTAATGCTTCAGATGTACCATAATCGATATCAGCACGAAGAGTATGTAGAGGCACACGACCTTCACGATACCATTCACTACGTGCGATTTCAGCGCCGCCTAAACGACCACTTACTTCAACTTTGATACCCTTAGCACCCGCTTTCATTGCGTTTTGTACCGCACGTTTCATTGCACGACGGAACATAACACGGCGTTCTAACTGAGAAGTAATACTGTCAGCAACTAATTTAGCGTCAAGTTCAGGTTTACGAACTTCAGCTATATTAATTTGTACTGCAACATCACGTTTCTCTTTCTTGTCTTTATATTTATTGACAATAGAAGCTACGGCATTACGTAATTTTTCAACGTCCTCGCCTTTTTTACCAATCACAATACCCGGACGAGCAGTGTGAATAGTAATGCGAACGTTAGTTTCTGCTGAACGGTCGATTACAATCTTAGAGATTGATGCTTGTGCTAATTCTTTATTTAAGAATTCACGCACTCTAAAATCACTTTCTAAATTATCAGCGAATGTCTTTGTACCCGAATACCATGTAGATGTCCAAGGCTTGACGATGCCTAGTCGGATACCATTTGGATTTACTTTTTGACCCATTGCTATTCTCCAGCCTAGCGATCAGAGACGATCACGGTGATGTGACTCGTACGCTTCAAAATTCGATCTGCACGACCTTTTGCACGAGGCATAATACGCTTCATGGTTGGGCCTTCGTCTACGAAAATTTTCGCAACTTTCAGATCATCAATATCAGCACCATCGTTATGCTCTGCATTAGCAATAGCAGACTCTAATACTTTTTTAACCAGTACAGCCGCTTTTTTATTGGTGTACGTTAAAATATCCAGTGCCTGAGACACTTTCTTACCGCGAACAAGATCTGCAACTAAGCGAACTTTTTGTGCAGAAGAACGAGCGTGGCGGTACTTTGCAATTGTTTCCATCTCTTTCTCCTACTTATTTCTTCTTAGCTTTCTTATCAGCCGCGTGGCCGCGATAAGTACGAGTCGGCGCGAATTCACCCAATTTATGACCAACCATTTCGTCGGAAACATAAACTGGAACGTGCTGACGACCATTATGGACAGCGATGGTCAAACCGATCATGTTAGGAAAGATCGTTGAACGACGGGACCAAGTACGAATTGGTTTCTTGTCCCCGCTTTCCACCGCTTTCTCTACCTTCTTCAGCAAGTGTAGGTCAATAAAAGGACCCTTCTTGAGAGAACGTGGCATAGCTAATCCTCTATATTAATTATTTCTTATTGCGACGGCGAACAATATACTTATCAGTACGTTTGTTGCTACGCGTTTTCAATCCTTTGGCTTTTTGACCCCATGGAGACACAGGATGTTTACCAAAGTTACGACCTTCACCACCACCATGTGGATGGTCTACCGGGTTCATTGCTGTACCACGAACAGTAGGACGAACACCACGCCAACGCGAAGCACCCGCTTTACCTAGTACGCGAAGCATATGTTCTGAGTTACCCACTTCACCAATAGTGGCGCGGCAATCAGATAATACTTTACGCATTTCACCTGAACGTAGACGTAATGTTACATAAGCACCATCACGCGCAACGATTTGAACATAACTACCAGCAGAGCGAGCAAGTTGTCCGCCTTTGCCTGGTTTCATTTCAATATTATGCACGGTAGAACCGACTGGAATATTGCGCATTGGTAAACAGTTACCTGTTTTAATTGATGCATCAACACCAGATTGGATCTGATCACCTGCTTTTAAGCCTTTAGGCGCTAAAATATAACGACGTTCACCGTCTTTATATAGAACCAATGCAATATTTGCACTACGGTTCGGATCATATTCCAAACGTTCAACAACTGCTGGAATACCATCTTTATTACGCTTAAAGTCGACAATACGATAATGTTGTTTATGACCACCACCGATATGACGGGTAGTGATACGACCATTATTATTGCGACCACCAGTTTTGCTTTTTGAATCAAGCAACGGTGCATAAGGCTTACCTTTATGCAACTCTGGGTTAACCACTTTAACAACGTGGCGACGACCCGGAGATGTAGGTTTACACTTAACAACTGCCATTGTTCTTACTCCTCCGAATTACTCAGCGACGCCAGCAAGGTCTAAGTTTTGACCTTCTGCTAAAGTAACGTAAGCTTTTTTCCAGTCGCTACGGCGACCGATTTGTTGACCACGACGTTTTACTTTGCCTTTAACAACAAGCGTATTTACGTCATCTACTTTAACTTCAAATAGTTGTTCAACTGCGGCTTTAATCTCTCTCTTAGTAGCATCTTTAGCAACTTTCAATACTAATGTATTTGTTTTTTCCATTGAAATAGATGCTTTTTCAGAAACATGTGGTGCTCGCAGGACTTTAAGCAGACGCTCTTCACGAATCATGCTAACATCTCCTCTACTTGTTTAACGGCATCAACAGTGATAACCACTTTGTCAAATGCAATCAAACTAACTGGATCAATACCTGCCACATCACGCACATCAACTTTATGCAAGTTACGTGCTGCTAAGAAAAGATTTTCATCAACGTCAGAGGTAATGATTAGAACATCATTAAGATTCATATCATTTAATTTCTGAGTTAATAATTTAGTCTTAGGTGCTTCAACAGTAAATGTTTCAACCACAACTAAACGTTCTTGACGCACTAATTCAGAGAAAATACTCTTTAATGCACCACGATACATTTTACGGTTAACTTTTTGGCTATGATCTTGTGGTTTTGCTGCAAATGTTACACCACCACTACGCCAGATTGGGCTCTTAATAGAACCTGAACGAGCACGACCTGTGCCTTTTTGACGCCATGGTTTTTTGCCTGAACCAGCGATTTCTGCACGAGTTTTTTGTGCGCGAGAGCCTTGACGAGCAGCAGATGCATAAGCAACAACTACTTGATGAACTAACGCTTCATTAAACTCACGTCCGAAGGTAGTTTCGGAAACAGAAAGCGCTTGCGCGTCTTTTACTACTAATTCCATCTCTATCTCCTCGACGTTAAGCCTTGATTGCTGGTTTAACAATTACGTCACTATTGATTGCGCCAGGAACCGCACCTTTAATTAATAAAAGGTTACGCTCTGCATCAACACGTACAATATCTAAGTTTTGAACAGTTACACGTTCATTACCTAGGTGACCTGCCATTTTACGACCTTTGAACACTTTACCTGGAGTTTGGTTTTGACCAATTGAGCCATGACCACGGTGTGCCAAAGAGTTACCATGGGTTGCATCTTGAGTACGGAAATTCCAACGTTTAGTTACGCCAGCAAAACCTTTACCTTTAGATGTACCAGTAACATCAACTTTTTTAACGTCTGTGAAAATATCAACGTTAATACTTTGACCTACAGCAAATTCTCCTTCTTCAAAACGGAATTCCCATAGACCACGACCAGCTTCAACGCCAGCCTTAGCGAAATGACCTGCTTCAGGTTTGTTTACACGGCTTGCTTTTTTGCTGCCAGTAGTAACCTGAATAGCTTGATAACCATCATTTTCAAGCGTTTTTACTTGAGTAATGCGGTTACTTTGAACTTCAACTACGGTGACAGGAATAGAAACACCCTCTTCGGTGAAGATTCGTGTCATTCCTACTTTACGACCGATTAAACCAATCATTGTTTCGACCTCTCAATCATTCAGCCTAGGATTAACCTAAACTGATCTGCACATCAACACCGGCAGCAAGATCTAGACGCATTAAAGCATCAACTGTTTTTTCAGTTGGCTCAACAATATCAACTAGACGTTTGTGAGTGCGAATCTCATATTGATCACGCGCGTCTTTATTAACGTGCGGAGAAATCAATACGGTAAAACGCTCTTTGCGTGTCGGTAATGGAATAGGACCACGAACTTGTGCGCCTGTGCGCTTCGCAGTTTCTACAATTTCAGCAGTTGATTGATCTATCAAACGATGATCAAACGCTTTTAACCGGATACGGATTCTTTGGTTCGACATGAGACCAGAGCTCCACTATTTAAAAGTTATAACAAAAGACTACTCCTCTTACCCTGTTTCGATTGACAGGAGAGTGTAATCCGTTCTTTTTCGTAACCCCCAAATCGGGAGTATTGTTGATATAATTCAATATTATTAAATAAGGATTATATCTTCATACGCATTTGCTTATCAAAAATTCAACAAACAAAGTGCGTCAATTATACGTAAATAATTAACTAATGCAAGGAGTAATTAATAAAGAGTGAGGATAATGACTTTAACAAATCAAACAAATATTTTTAGCGCTACAGGTACTAAAGCGATAATACCTAAAGGAAGTGCATTAAATAAATATAGCAATCCTTCCCTTAGACTAAAAATTTAATAGTAATTATTTAATATGGCAATAATTTACTGCTATTTCTGATGCTAATTTAGCATTATTAAAGACGAGATTGATATTGGCTTCTAAACTATCACCGCCTGTTATTTCTACCACTTTGGCTAACAAGAATGGCGTAGTTTCTTTACCTTTAATCCCTTTCTCAACCGATTCTTGTAACGCTTTTTCAATCGCAACGGAAATAATTTGCTCATCCATTGCATATTGTTCAGGAATAGGATTTGCAACCACAACGCCACCCTTTAAACCTAAATCCCATTTAACTTTAATCATGTCGGCAATTTGTTTAGCGCTATCTAGTTTTACGCTAACATCAAACGGACTAGTTCGGCTAAAGAACGACGGCAGTTTTTCTGTTTGATAACCAACCACAGGTACCCCATATGTTTCAAGGTATTCCATTGTTAGACCTAAATCTAAAATTGATTTAGCACCAGCACAAACTACAGCGACACTGGTATTAGCGAGTTCTTGAAGATCGGCTGAAATATCAAAGGTATGCTCAGCACCGCGATGAACGCCACCAAGCCCGCCGGTTGCAAAAACTCGAATACCCGCTAATTCAGCAATAATCATTGTGGCCGCAACGGTTGTCGCACCATTTTGTTTATTGGCAACAACAACCGGTAAATCACGACGACTCACTTTTGTTACATTTAACCCTTCTTTACCAAGAATGGTGATCTCTTCTTTGGATAACCCAGCTTTTAAACGACCGTTAATTACCGCAATTGTTGCAGGAATTGCACCATTTTTTCTGACAATTTCTTCCACTTTTAATGCGGTTTCCACATTTTGCGGATAAGGCATACCATGTGAAATAATGGTCGATTCTAAAGCAACAACGGGTTGATTATTTTCAAGCGCTTGTTTAACTTCTGGCGAAATATCGAGATATTGATTATAGGTAGATACATTATTCATGAAACAGACTCCAATATATTTTTAACACAATTAATAGATAGATTTGGATTATTGGTAAATTCAGATGATAACGTTAAAGATGAGCACGCTTGAGCAAATCTCACACTTTGATAAAAACTCATATTATCCAAATAGCCATGAGCAAGACCAGCAATCATCGCATCACCTGCACCTGTAACGCTAATAATTGTTGTAGGAATAGAGGCAGACCAACCCTGCTCACCATTGATTTCGCTGTAATAAACACCTTCAGCACCCGTACTGATCGCTATACGCTGCACGCCTTGTTTATGGAACCAATCAATAACAGCTGGTATGTCTTTATCGCTATTAATTTTTATGCCACTTAACATTTCAGCTTCAAGGCGGTTAGGTTTTAAAGTATGAATATGTGATAACCAATCTTTTATTTTATGCGATTTAAAAGCCGAAACGGTATCAACAAAGATAGGAACTGAACCTGCGTTACTGAATAACCAAGCCAAAGCCTCTGATTGTAAATTACAGTCAATAATTAATAATTTTGCATGTTGAATCAATTGTTTTGACTCATTTAATAAACTTGGCGTTAACTTATCAATAATGTCCATGTCGTTGATAGCTAGAATCATTTCACCTGCTTCATCTAATAAGGAAAGATAAGTTGAAGTACTATCACCTTTTACAACGTGGCAATGATCCATATTAACGCCAGCTTTTCGCGTGTGCTCAATCAATTGCATACCATAAAAATCATCACCGATCATTGAGACCAGATGAGTATCTTGTCCCAATAATGCTAAATTTTCAGCAATATTACGACCGACACCACCAGGTGTACAAGCAATTTTGCCTGGATTTGAATCACCATAAACTAATTTCTTGTCTGAATATCCAGTCACATCCATATTGCTCGAACCAACCACCACAATATGATTATTTTCCGATAGAATATAACCTTTTCCTTTTATATAGCCTTTTTGAGTCAGCGTCATAATATAACCTGCAACACTCGAACGAGTGATACCTAACATGTCAGCTATTGTATGTTGTTGGATAAGCGGATTATTACGGATAATTGTTAAGATTTGCTTTTCTCTATGATTCATAAACACCTGTTTGTTTTTCAGCACATGTCTATAAATCAACTATATCAAAACGATAATCAAGTTAATAGTAAAGTATTATTATTGATAAGAAAAATGTGACAATAATCACAAAGATATCAAAATCAAAGGGAAATAGAAAAAATTAAAATCTCAAAAAATAAGTAAATAGGCGTCGCCATAAAGGCGACTGATTAATGATCTTCTTTAGCGTGGTTAAGACTATATCTTGGGATTTCAACCTCAAGATCTTCATCGGTCACTCGAGCTTGGCAACTTAAGCGACTATGCGGTTCAACACCCCAAGCTTTGTCTAACATATCGTCTTCTTGTTCATCGCTTTCTTCGAGTGAATCAAATCCTTTTCGAACAATACAGTGACAAGTCGAACAAGCACAAGACATCTCACAAGCATGCTCAATTTCTATATCATTACGTAAAGCAACTTCTAGAATAGATTCGCCTTCTTCTGCTTCGACAGTTAATCCATCAGGACAAAGATCGGCATTAGGTAAAAAAGTAATTTTTGGCATAATAATCTCGTTAGTTAAATATCATCAACTTTATGACCAGTTAAAGCATGACGAATTGATCTATCCATTCGCTTAGCAGCAAACTCCTGTGTTACTTTATCAACAACTTTTATTTGTTTTTCAATCGCATAACTGTCATCTAATTCAGTTACTGCTTGTAATTGATGCTTAGCTGCTAAAATCTGGTCCAGTTCATTTTCACTTAATAAATCGGCATCCTTATCTAATGCACTTTGCAAACTCTCAAGTACTCTTGCGGCTTCAACTTTTTGTTCAGCGAGCATCCTTGCTTGTTTATCTTGCTGTGCATAGCTAATAGAATCTTGAATCATGGACGCGATTTCTTTATCTGTTAGACCATAAGATGGCTTAACTTGAATCGCCGCTTCAACACCTGTTGATTTCTCTTTTGCAGTAACACTTAATAAACCATCTGCATCGACTTGAAAGGTAACTCGAATATGCGCTCCACCTGCTGGCATAGGAGGAATACCCCTTAACGTAAATCTTGCAAGTGATCGGCAATCAGCAACAGTTTCACGTTCACCTTGTAAAACATGAATCATCATCGCCGTTTGTCCGTCTTTAAAGGTTGTGAATTCTTGCGCCCTCGCACAAGGAATGGTGCTATTACGTGGAATAATTTTTTCAACCAATTCACCCATTGTTTCTATCCCTAAAGACAAGGGAATAACATCAAGCAATAACATGTCGGAATCTGACTTATTGCCAACGAGTATATCCGCCTGTATTGCTGCACCAATAGCAACAACTTTATCTGGGTCAATCGAAGTTAGTGGTTCAGTTTTAAAATAATCGCCGACAAGTTCACGAACTAACGGTACGCGAGTAGAACCACCGACCATCACAACGTCAACGATATCACTTACATCAGTCTGAGCATCTTTTAGTGCACGGCGACAAACCGCCAATGTGCGTTTGACTAACGGTTCAATTAACGTTTCAAATTGCTCACGCGTTATAGTTAAAGATTGACCTTCTATATTAGCTAAAACTGAATCTTGCTGGCTCAGTGCAATTTTGATTTTAACCGCTTCATCGATAATTTTTTGGTTGATATGGGGATCAGTGTTATTTTCTAGACCGACTTGTTTTTTTAAATAATCTGCAAGTAATCGGTCAAAATCATCACCACCAAGTGCGGAATCACCGCCCGTTGCTAATACTTCAAACACCCCTTTATGTAAGCGCAAGATAGAAATATCAAACGTACCACCACCTAAATCATAAACCGCAATCACACCTTCTTTACCTGAATCTAAACCATAAGCAATCGCGGCGGCGGTTGGTTCATTCAAAAGACGAAGTACATGCAATCCAGCTAACTTTGCAGCATCTTTGGTTGCTTGCCGCTGAGCATCATCAAAATAGGCCGGAACGGTAATCACAGCGCCATCAATTTCACTTTGTAATGTCTGTTTTGCTCTATTGGCTAAAGCAATTAAAATTTCGGCTGAAACTTGAATCGGATTAACTTGGCCATTGGGTAGATTTAATAAAGGTACGCCATTTTCAGTTTGTGAAAATGCGTAGGGAAAATGAGAAAATTGAATATCGGATAAACTTCTGCCCATTAATCTTTTAACAGAACTTACTGTATTTTTGGGATCACTGGCAGCATTATCTTTAGCATTCTTTCCAACGGTAATAATTGGATTATCATCATGATCGATGCCATAATGAACAACTGATGGCAATAAAGCATTACCGTCTAAATCAGGTAATACTTCGGATTGTCCACTACGAACTGTTGCGACGAGTGAATTTGTAGTACCAAGATCAATGCCTACCGCCACACGACGTTGATGGGGTTCTGGTGTTTGTCCTGGTTCGCTGATCTGTAATAATACCATTTAATCTATCTCTGTTGACGTGCGACTAATCTTAAAATTATAAAGCAAATTGCTTTTCTTGTAACTTCTCGATTTGTTCAATCAATCTAGTGAGATAACGGATTTTATAGAGTTGATTAACTGCAGTTTGCCAATCTTGTTTAGAAATGAGCGCTAATAATTGATTATAAACTGTTTTTTCACGTTCAATAATTTCTGCATGAAAATCATCTAACAAGGTAAAATTAGCTTGATTTTCAATGTCATCAAGCCTTTCACGCAAAGAAAATTGTTCCATTAAAAAATCGGCATCATGAATAATGCTCTGTTCTGCTGCAATATCAAAACCTTGTAACGATAAAAAATATTCAGCCGCTTTGATCGGATTTTTTAATATTTGATAACCATCATTAATTTTAGCCGATTTTTGTACAACAGCCGATTTTTCACTGTCATTTGCGGTCGCAAAATTATCTGGGTGATATTGTCTTTGCAACTGTTGATAATGAAGCGCTAACTGTTTTGAATCAACCGGCAACTGTACAGGTAACTGAAATAACTCAAAGTAATTATCCATAATGATAGCTCCAACTAGACATTAAAGCTTTCGCCACAACCGCATTCATTCTTAGAATTAGGATTATTGAATTTAAAGCCTTCGTTTAGACCCTCTTTGACAAAATCAAGCTCTGTCCCATCAATATAAACTAAACTTTTTTTATCTACGATCACTTTGACATTTTTATCTTCAAAAACGCTATCATCGTCATTAATCACATCAGCAAATTCCAAGACATAAGCCATACCTGAACAACCGGATGTTTTTACACCTAACCTAAGCCCAACACCTTTTCCGCGATTAGCCAAAAAGGATTGAACTCGATTTGCTGCACTTGTTGTTAATGTGATTGCCATTAACCTTGCCCTTTCTTAGTTTTATAGTCATCAATTGCGGCTTTAATTGCATCTTCGGCTAAAATTGAACAGTGAATTTTAACAGGTGGCAATGCAAGCTCTTTTGCGATATCAGTATTTTTAATCGCCTGCGCTTCATCTAACGATTTACCTTTAATCCATTCGGTGACTAAAGAGCTGGATGCTATTGCACTACCACAACCATAAGTTTTGAATTTAGCATCTTCAATAATACCAGCATCATTCACTTTGATTTGTAATCGCATTACATCGCCACACGCTGGCGCACCAACCATACCGCTACCAACATTAGGATCATTTTGATCGAAAGAGCCAACATTGCGTGGGTTTTCATAATGATCAACGACTTTTTCACTATATGCCATAATTTGCTCCTAATTTTAATGGGCTGACCACTTAATTTTTGTTAGATCAACGCCATCTTTAAACATTTCCCAAAGTGGCGATAAATCTCTCAATTTGCCAATAGAATTTTTGATTAGTTTAATTACATAATCCACTTCTTCTTCAGTGCTAAAACGGCCTAATGAAAAACGGATTGAACTATGAGCCAGTTCATCATTTAATCCTAATGCACGCAAAACATATGAAGGTTCTAAACTAGCTGAAGTACAAGCAGAGCCAGATGAAACAGCTAAATCTTTTAAAGCCATCATCAATGATTCGCCTTCAATATAAGCAAAGCTAACATTTAAGATATTGGGTGCACTGTGCTCTAACGAACCATTTAAGTAAACCTCTTCAATATCTTTTAAACCATTCCATAGGCGGTTTTTAAGTGCTAATAGTCGCGGCATTTCAGTAGCCATTTCTTCTTTGGCTATGCGATAGGCTTCGCCCATCCCAACAATTTGATGCACAGGTAACGTGCCTGAGCGCATACCACGTTCATGACCACCACCATGCATTTGTGCTTCGATACGAACACGAGGTTTACGTCTTACATAAAGCCCACCAATGCCTTTAGGACCATAAATTTTATGTCCAGAAAATGACATAAGATCCACTTTTAACTTTGTTAAATCAATCGGTAATTTACCGACACTTTGCGTTGCATCAACATGAAATACAATGCCTCTTTCACGGCACATTTCACCGATTTTTTCGATATCTTGAACCACGCCTGTTTCATTATTAACGTGCATAATTGATACAACAGTAGTATCACTACGCATTGCAGCTGCAAGCTTATCTAAATCCAATATTCCATTAGATTCAGGGGCCAAATAAGTTACTTCATAGCCTTCTCGTTCAAGTTGACGGCAGGTATCAAGTACGGCTTTATGTTCAGTTTTACAGGTAATGATATGTTTACCTTTGGCTTGATTAAAATGGGCAGCCCCTTTAATAGCTAAATTATCGGCTTCTGTAGCGCCAGAGGTAAACACAATTTCTCGTGAATCTGCACCAATTAGATCAGCAATCTGGTTTCTAGCAATATCTACCGCTTCTTCGGCCTGCCATCCAAATTTATGAGATCGAGATGCCGGATTACCAAATATACCGTCGAGTGTTAGATATTGCATCATTTTTTCAGCTACTCTAGGATCAACCGGCGTTGTCGCTGCATAATCCATATAAATAGGTAGTTTCATTTATTACTCCCAATTACAAATTCTGTATTATATATTTATTAGTTAATCCTAACTTGCTGTATGTGACTTTGACGGTCTGCTACCGCTTTAACTTCCTTATTATTCACTAATTCACTTAGTGTAATGCTTGTTAAAAAGTCATCAATGCGTTCACTTAAATCATTCCATAAACTATGAGTTAAACATCTAACACCACCTTGGCAGCCATTTTGGCCGTGGCATTTTGTGGCGTGAACTGTTTCATCTACAGCTTTAACAATCGAACTAATTGCAATTTGATCCATACTTCGACTTAGCACGTAACCACCACCTGGTCCTCTAACACTTAGTACTAAGCCATTTTTACGTAAACGCGCAAACAATTGTTCAAGATAAGATAATGAGATTTCCTGACGTTCTGAAATATCAGCAAGTGAAACCGGACCAGAGCTTGAATGTAGTGCTACATCCAACATTGCTGTTACCGCATATCGCCCCTTTGAAGTCAATTTCATTGATCATCTCCTCTTTATATTTTGGATGTATTGTATATATCCTTTTAGTTTAGTCAAGTATTTAGTTGACTATTTTACTAGGAATTAAATATACGTTGCTTATCGACGAATAACGCTAAAATATGCTAATCTAATAAGCTAATTTGCTACCGGAGTTAAAGGATGAGTTTAGTATTGCGTTCTTTTTTATTGATAACTTTACTAATAGCCAATAGCACTTTTGCAAGCAATGCTCAGACTAACTTGCGCGCTAGCTATCAAAAATGGACCAATTCTTATCAATCATTAAGTTTTGAAGAACAACAAGCTTTGCTAAACGAGTTAAAAACTTATCCCCTTTATCCTTATGCTGCTGTACAATTTTTGCAAAGTAATATTAAAGTTGTTTCACCAGAATTAGTCAGAAATTTCATCACGCAATATAATGATTTTCCGTTAACTTCTTCATTGATACAAGCTTACTTGGCAGAATTGACGAATCGTCAAGATTGGGACACGATTGTCAATTTTCCACAAGATGGGTCTCCTGCAGCAAATTGCCGAAATCTCTATGCCCAATTACAACAAAATAGTAATAATGAGTCGATTTACAATGAAGTTGAATCATTATGGATGACAGGCAAAGAACTGCCTTCAGCCTGTGACTCGCTAATTAATGCATGGTCACAAACCGGTAAACAGACCGGAAATATGATATTATTACGCATTGAACTCGCCCTTGAGTCCAACAACATAAAACTGGCACGATATTTAGCGAACACACTGGATAATAGTTATCAAACCACAAAAAGTCATTTACTTGCTCTATTTGATAATCCACAAAAATTAAGTGAATTTTCCAAAAATATCACAGCGAGTAAATTTACTAAAAAAATTGTTCTTGCTTCCTTTGCACGTTTAGCGAAAGCTGATATGAATTTGGCCGAAGCAATTTTACCAAAACTTATTGAGCAACAAGCATTAACTGAAGAAGAGCAAATTGTTCTACAAAAAAGCTTGGCTGATCGTTTCTTTAATGATTCAGCAACGCAGCAACAAATTGAGTGGCGTGATAATTTTATTGCCAAAACACATGACACGCCATTAGTTGAAAAACGTATCCGTGTCGCGATTGATAACAACGATTTTAAAGATATTGCTTATTGGTTAACACAGCTTGATCCAAAAGATCAATTGAAAGACGATTGGCAATATTGGCAAGCACGCGTGCTACTTAACAATAATCAACGTGAACAAGCCCATACCATTTTACAAACATTAAGCAATAATCGAGGCTTTTACGGTATGATTAGTGCACAAACACTTAATCAACCTTATATACTTGTCAATTTATCGCAAGACCTTTCAGCAGCTGAACGTAGCAAATTAAATACTCAATATGATAGTCAAGCATTTATTAAAAGAATTAATGAATTGCGTTTTTTAGGCATGATATCGGAATCAAATCGTGAATGGCGATATGTATTAAGGAATCAACCTAATAATGATTATTTACAGTTAGCCAGATACGCTTACCAAAAAGGATGGGGCGATCTCAGTATCCAAGCAACAATCTCAGGAAAACTATGGGATAATTGGACAGAAAGGCTCCCAATTATGTATCAAAACTTATATAACAATGCATTAAAAGACAAAGTTATACCGCTTTCTTACGCATTAGCTATCTCGCGCCAAGAAAGCGCACTTGATACCACAATACAATCTCCCGTCGGTGCAAGTGGTTTAATGCAACTTATGCCGGCAACAGCTAAAGATACAGCTAAAAAAATGGGTTATGTAACCTATAACTCCCCTGCTCAATTATTTGATCCCGAAATCAATATACAACTTGGAACTTACTATCTAAATAGCGTATATCTACAAAATAATAATAATCGTATTTTATCCTCTAGTGCTTATAATGCCGGCCCTAATCGTGTAAAAAAATGGCTTAATAAAAGTGGCGGCAAACTTGATGCTGTCTCATTTATTGATAGTATCCCTTTTACCGAAACCCGTAATTACGTGAAAAATGTATTAACTTATGATTACATTTACAAAACCATTTTAAAGCAAGAAAACGTAGGGATTTTAACTACAATTGAATTTAACCAACAATATTAATGACGAACAAGATGAAAAATAAAGAATGGCAACAAACCGTTGAAATATTACATCAAGCATTTAATGATGGCTATTCGCTTGATATATTAAAACTCCTATTAACCGCCGATGAACGAGATGCGTTAATTACCCGAGTAAAAATTGTCCATGCTTTGTTAGATGGTTCAATTAATCAGCGTCAATTAAAAGAACAGCTTGGCATTGGTATTGCCACTGTCACTCGTGGTTCAAATAGTCTAAAAGAAGCTTCACCTGAATTTAAATATTGGTTAGAACAAAACTTATTAAATGACTAGTAAAAAAGGGAATGAAACAATTTTATCCACCATTTTTTTGGCGAATTTCATTTTCTGTAATGACAGGCACACAATAATCACATTCAATACGTTGAAGATTTTTGACTGATTTAACCGAATCATCATGCAAATTATGATGAATTTCAATTAAACACCCTGAACGTAAACGAACTTTTAATGCTGGCATAGCAGCCAAGTGGACTTGCGAAATAAAATCTTTAAAATTTTCTGGCGGTCCGAAATATTTAAAACAAAGATACAATCCACCTTCACTTACAAATTGTTCAATATGTTCAAGGTTATTATTGTGTTCTAATGCAATAGTATAAAAAAGTTCTTGCTCATTGGCATTATCTTTACTTTTTAGTATTCGATTAAATGCATAAATTCTTTCTGGCAACGCTTCATTTTTATTAGCATAACGCGTTAAATAATTATGAAAAAATTGCACTCTTAATTTAATCTCTTCATCTAATAATTTACTTAAATTACAGTTATTTTTATAAGTAATTCCCCAAAAAGTCTGTTTAGGCATAGTGACAAATGTTGGTTCAGGCAGTGACAATCGCGTCTTATTGAGTTCAATAGCTGGCGTTAATCCTGTTGGATCCCAATACTCACTACGCCTATAACTTGCCGGAGTTTCATTAAATTGTTTCTTAAATGAACGGGTAAAGGTTTGTTGGGAATCAAACCGATATTGCATTGCAATATCTAATATAGGTTTACTGGTCATTCGTAAAGAAAGTGCAGCATAAGTTAACCTTCGATGACGAATATAAGTACCAAGCACTTGACCAGTTACTTCTTTAAACATTCGTTGTAAATGCCACTTAGAATAACCTGATTTTTGCGATACATTATCAATAGATAATGGCTGCTCCAGATTTTTCTCAATCCAAACGATAAGATCTGAAATAATACTAACTTGATTCATAAAACCCCATCATAAAGTGAACTGGCAAATAGCATTTGATTATGACTTAATCTTAGCAATAAGCAAGATTAAATTAGAAATTATTTTAACAATAAGAGTGGCTTCCGGCTTGATGTTCAGTAATATCTTTCACCCCCGCTAATTCTGGGAATTCGGCAAGTAGCTGCTTCTCGATTCCTTCTTTTAAGGTATAATCTACCATCGAACAACCATTACAACCTCCACCAAATTGTAATATGGCATAATTATCTTCTGTCAACTCAACCAAGCTCACATGACCACCATGGCTAGCAAGTTGCGGATTAACTTGAGCTTGAATCAGATAATTAACACGCTCGATTAACGGTGCATCATCTGCCACTTTTTTCATTTTTGAGTTTGGTGCTTTTAATGTTAATTGTGAGCCAAGTTCGTCGGTTACATAATCAATCACTGTCTCTTCCAAAAATGGAGCACTGATCTCATCAATATAAACTGAAAAACCATCTTGCTTTTCTTCAATGTCACTCTCTTCAACAGTATCAGCGGGACAATATGACACGCCACATTCCGCTGTTGCGGTACCAGGATTGATAACAAACACCCGAATTTGTGTTCCATCCGCTTGATTAGCAAGCAATTTTTTAAAATGCTGTTGAGCTGCTTCAGAAATGGTAATAATAGACATAAACCCCTCACTTTGATGCCGGTTATTCAATGAATAATTATGAGCATCACTGATTATAATAGTTGACTAACTCTGTTGGTTATTATAGGGATTGTTTATGATTTTACAATACTGTGCGACACAAACAAATGACTTGAACACTTATTGCACCGCAGTTTTTTAATTGTTGACTAATAACATTAATAGTATTGGCGGTAGTGACTATATCATCTATCAGCATAACAGATTGATTAGTGAGATCTTCGCGACAAAAATAGAGGGTATCAACATTATCAATTCGTTGTTGCAATGAAAGTGTTTTTTGATCTAAAGCTCGCTGTTTACGACATAATAAATGCGGATAAAAATCACGACCTAACCACTTAGCAATGGGGTTGGCCAATAATTCGGCTTGATTATAACCACGAGACCAATATCGTAAATGATGTAATGGAACACATGTTACTAAATCGGGTTTCATTAACCCCTGTGCTTCTCGTTGTTGATACCATGCTAAAAACATCAATCTAGCTAATGCTAAAGCAAATTCAGTTCTATGATAAAACTTTAACTGGTGAATGAGTTTTTTTAATGGATTAATATAATCACTCACTGCTATAAGCTTATCATACTTTGGTTTATTGTCTCGACAACGGTAACAGATCTCAGTAAATAAAGAGTGTGGTAAGTAGCATTGCTGACACACTTTATTTAACTTAGGTAAATTGTTCACACATTGACAACAAATGCCATGATGGCTTAAAGCTAATGGCATATCACATAAAATACAACGCATAAGTTCTCATTCTATTTCGAAATAAAATTCAACAAAATAAATGTGGCATTTAAATGTTTCTATTTAATTATCCTTATTTGGGTAATGCTAATAGTTCATTAAAGATAACAACTTCAAATAAGATATGAGATATAGAAAAGTATCATTGTGAGCTAAAACTCAAATTTTTATCTTATTTTACATATTTGTCATTTAAAATAGTTTAATATTCGGTATAATCTGCCAACTAAATTGGATAAGGAATTTAATATATGAATAAAATCAAAATGTTATTTGTTTCATTATTGTTAACAATAGCCTCTACTTTTGCTTATGCTGATACAAAAGTACTATTACAAACCAGTATGGGTGATATCGAAATTGAATTAGACAGCGAACATGCGCCTATTTCTAGCAAAAATTTTATTGATTATGTCAAAAGCGGATTTTATGAAAATCTAACTTTCCACCGTGTTATCCCTGGCTTTATGATCCAAGGTGGGGGCGCAGATGATCAATTAAAATTCAAAGATAATACTACTCCAATTCAAAATGAAGCAAATAATGGTCTAAAAAATGATCGTGGCACTATTGCAATGGCAAGAACCAGTGAAATCAACAGTGCAACCAGCCAATTTTTTATTAACCTAGTAAATAACGATTTTCTTAATTATCAATCACCAGAAAAATATGGTTATGCGGTATTTGGTAAAGTAATTAAAGGAATGGATGTGGTTGATAAAATTGCCGCGGTACCAACTAAACGTATGGGACCTCACCAAAATGTTCCTGTTGAACCCATTTATATTAAAAAAGCAATTGTGATTGAAGACAAGTAATTTATCCACGTTAGATATCTAAAATATAAAAAAACCACTTCTACAGTGGTTTTTTTCAATCCTAGTTAAGTTGACTTAATAAATGCGCTATAGCGCGAACACCCACTCCGGTTGCCCCTGTTGCCCATAAGGATGTTGCACTTTTACGAAATGTGGCTGAGCAGTCAATATGTAACCAATTTTGTTTATAATTTTTTATAAAATGCGATAAAAATGCCGCTGCAGTGCTAGCACCTGCGGTATTAGGTAAGCCAGAGTTAGCCATATCCGCAAAGGATGATGGAAATTGTGAACGATGAAACTCAGCTAACGGTAATCGCCAAAATGCTTCGTGCTCAGTAGTCGCACTGTCAATTAGCCGATTAGCAAATGAATCATCGAATGACAACAATGACTGATAATCATTACCTACCGCAATTTTTGCAGCGCCGGTTAGTGTGGCACAATCAATAATATAGTGTGGTTTATCATTATCTGCGCAAATTAATCCATCAGCTAACACTAAGCGTCCTTCCGCATCTGTGTTATCAACCTCAACTGTTTTGCCATTACGATAATGAATAATATCGCCTAATTTAAACGCATTACCACTGACTAAATTATCTGCACAACATAAATAAAGCTTAATACGGTGTTGCACCCCACGAGCTATAGCTAATGCTAACGCGCCACTCACCAGTGCAGCTCCGCCCATATCAGCACGCATTGACTCCATAAAACTGCTTGGTTTTAAACTATAACCACCAGAATCAAAGGTAATACCTTTACCGACTAAACAAGCAATAATCGGTGCTTTAGGATCTTTGCTCGGATTATAATCAAGTTCAAGCAATGCGGCTGGTCTATCTGAACCTTTGCCAACAGTATAAATTCCCATATAATCTTGTTCTTTTAAGGCTTCACCTGAAATAATTTTATAAGTCACATCAGATGAATATGCACTAATTAATTTTGCACTTTGTGTTGCTAATTCAAAAGGGCTTAAGGTTTCGGCTTGTTGATTAACAATATCACGGCACCAATCAATAATATCCAAACGATATTTAAGTTCTGCTTTTTCTTTGCTATTGAGTTTTGCCCACGTCACTTTATTGTTTTTTTTGGCATTACGGTAACCTAACCAAAAATGCCAAGACGCTTCTAAATCCCAACCTTCACCACTCAGTTTCACCGCTTTAATGCCTTGGTTATCCAATTTGCGACCGGCTCGCTGAATTGCGCCTAAGCGATGTTCCGACTTATAGTGTATTGTTATAGCATCATCAGAAAAACTGAGTAAGGCATCTTTGCCCCACTGCGCTTTAGCAGGTTCATTTGAAAGAAAAATAGATAACATCGACATATTAAAAACCTCATTGATTATCAAACGACAAAACATTGACTTAATTCTAATCAGAAACATGTTAATATAGCAAGCGAAGTTAAGAATAAATAAGGAGCGGCAATGACATCAGTTATCCCTATCAAAAACAGTATCAATTTTCGTGATTTAGGTGGAATCAAGACAATCGACGGACGTCAAATTCGATCGGGGTTGTTATACCGTGCTGGTGACTTTTCTCGCTTAACTGAAGATGAAAAAGACATTTTATCTAACCAATTAAAGCTTCATCATATTTTAGATTATCGTGATCAGCATGAAATCGATCGCTGTCCCGATAATTTATGGGCTAATACTCAATATATTAATGTCCCAGCTAATCCATTAAGTAACGAAATTACTGCAAGTTTAACTAGTGATTATGATGATATCTTTATTTTAAAAAAATATTCACCATTTGATTTTATGATAAAACTTTATCAGTTACTTCCGTTTAATAATAAGGCTTATCAACAATTAATCTCACTTTTACTTAACGCTAATGGTAAACCATTAGTTCAGCACTGTGCAGTTGGTAAAGATAGAACCGGCATTGGTGTCGCGCTAACACTTTTTGCGTTAGGCGTGAGTGAAGAAGATGTCATGCAAGACTATCTATTTACGGAACAATGCTTACAAACTTTTCGTGAAGAAACACTTAATCAATATAAAAATAAATTTACGCAGGAAGAATTAGACAAGTACAAAATCATATTTTCTGCCAAAAAAGAGTTCTTAACTGCCGCGATAAATGAAATTAAACAGCGTTATCAAACCATCGACAATTGGTTAGCCAAAGAGTACCAATTAGACGAAAAGAACAAAAAAAACCTACAACAAATTTATTTAGTTTAATCAATTTAAACCAACTAGCTAATTCGCTAAGGTTTATATAATAACCACGTTTAAAAAACGTGGAATAATAAAATAGCAATGAGAGGAAAGTCAGATGTTAACAACACAAATGGTCAAAAAACTTAATGACCAACTGAATCTAGAATTTTATTCTTCAAATCTTTATTTACAAATGAGTGCTTGGTGTGATGACCAAAATTTTCCCTCTTTTGGAAAATTTTTACGAGATCATGCCGGTGAAGAGCGCAAACATATGGAACGTTTGTTTGATTATGTTTTAGATTGTGGTTCACTTGCATTAATTGGAAAAATTGATGCACCAGAAGCAAAATATAAATCGTTACTCGATGTATTTAAAGCAGCCTATCAGCATGAATTAACCATTACCAAAGCAATCAACTCACTGGTCGATTATGCCCTTACTCAAAAAGATTTTTCAACTTTCAATTTTTTACAATGGTATGTATCAGAACAGCATGAAGAAGAAAAGCTATTTAAAACCATTGTTGATAAACTTGAATTAGTAGGCGAAAATAAACGTGACTTATTCTTTATGGATAAAGACTTTAATAAAACCTTAAGTGAGTCAGGATTACTCACCACAAACGAATAATAAAATATTTGTAATAACTGTTACCCTAAAAGGGTAACAGATTATGATAATTAGGATTTTACAACAATATTGGTAATAGGATTATCACAATTAACCGCAAGATGAATACCTGACAGCTGTTGATAATGAAAATAGAAATGCTGTCCAAAAGGGGCACAAATAGAGTGATTTTCTACATTAATATTGACTGATTTTATTTGCCAAACGCCTTTAGCATAAAGTTTCAATGCCGATTCTTTCAACGTCCAAAGCTGCCAAAAGGCCAATAATGTATCCTTTTGGTTAATCATCCATTGGTACTCATCATCAGTAAAAAAATGTTTAGCGACATTGAGGTAATTTTTTCGCGGCCTGTCTACCTCAATATCAACACCCACCTTTCCTGATAATGCAACCGCTACAGCAACCCAGTCCCCACTATGACTAATATTAAAATCAGGAAACGAGCAATCTAAAAAGCGAGGCCGACTATTATCGCCAATGATCATTTCGGGTAAAATATCGACACTATAATGCTGTTTGAGTAACTGCGCTAAGATTGAACGACAAACTAAAAATTGCCTTTTGCGTTGGCCATGCAATTTATTTGCGTAATCAACAATTTGCTCAGGTAATAACGAAAAATCGATTATTGCATGATTTAGGTTAGCCAGTTGAGTTATTAGCATTATCAGAAAACAACTATTCATAAAAATTATTTTTTACTATTTTAACAGCATGCTATGCTAACTGTTATTAAAATTTATCCCTAACCTAGGATTGATTATGTCATTACCAACAAAATTAGTTCATGCAGGACGAAAACAACGCTATACCCAAGGTGCAGTGAATTCCGTTATTCAACGAGCCTCTTCATTGGTTTTTGATACTCTTGCAGCCAAAAAAGAAGCAGCAGAAAATCGTACAAATGGCGCGCTATTTTATGGACGACGTGGCACATTAACCCACTTTGCTCTGCAAGATGCCATGATCGAAATTGAAGGTGGAGCTGGTTGCTATCTTTACCCTTGCGGCGCTGCTGCCATTGCTAATTCGATTCTAGCTTTTGTCAAAACTGGGGATCATATCTTAGTATCCGAAGCAAGTTATGAGCCAACCCAAGAATTTTGTGAACATATTCTAAAAGATATGGGGGTTGAAACTGATTACTTTTCACCTTTAATTGGCCGTTATATTACCAACCATATCAAACCTAATACCAAAGTGGTATTTTTAGAGTCACCAAGTTCAATCACTATGGAAGTTCAAGACATACCGGCAATTGTTAAGGCCATTCGAAGTGTTAATCCTGAAATCATCATTATGATCGATAATACATGGGGTGCTGGGATATTATTTAAAGCATTAGAACATGGTATTGATATCTCAATTCAATCAGGTACCAAATATCTTATTGGACACTCAGATGGTATGTTAGGAACTGCTGTTGCCAATGAGAGATGTTGGGATAGATTACGAGAACGTTCTTATTTAATGGGACAAATGTGCGATGCCGATACGGCCTATATGGCGGCGCGTGGATTACGTACCTTAGCAGTTAGACTCAAACAACATCATGAAAACGGCTTAAAAGTTGCTAAATGGCTTGATGGTCACCCAAAAGTGGCAACTGTTAATCACCCTGCACTTGAAAGTTGTAAAGGACATGAATTTTTTAAACGGGATTTTAGTGGTGCAAGTGGTTTATTTTCGTTTGTTCTTAAAGACCACTTAACCGACATACAATTAGCTGATTTTTTGGATAATTTAAACCATTTTACCATGGCGTATTCATGGGGAGGATTTGAATCATTAATTTTAGCAAACCAACCTGAAGAATTAGCAAAAATTAGACCGGTATCAGGTGTCGACTTTACTGGAACATTAATTCGTCTGCATATTGGTCTTGAAGATCCTGATGATTTAATTGCCGATTTAGCTGCCGGTTTAGATAGAATAAAACTTGATAAAATCAAAACTACTGCGCTAACAAGCTTAATATAATTAACTGTAATATGAATAATGCACACAACCCAATGCTTGATGACGTAATAAAACAAACCGTTTTACATCATTTAAAAGGCAGCAACGCACTACTCGTGGCTTTCAGTGGTGGCGTCGATTCGACGGTGTTACTGCATGTATTGGTAATGTTGAAAAAACAGCTTTTACCCAATTTACAAATTAGGGCTATTTATGTTCATCATGGTTTAAGTCGTCATGCAGATAACTGGGCAAACCACTGTGCACAACAATGCCAAACATGGCAAGTACCTATAATCATTGAAAAAGTTAAGCTTGATAATATGAACAGTAATATCGAAGAACAAGCTAGAGAGGCACGTTATCAAGCAATTTATCAGAATTTAAAAACTAATGAAAAACTCTGCACTGCCCAACATCTTGATGATCAGTGCGAAACTTTTTTATTAGCCTTAAAGCGAGGTAGTGGGCCTGCTGGACTCTCTGCTATGCCCATCGAAAATGGACAACATCTTCGTCCATTATTATCGATATCACGTAAACAGATAGAAACTTATGCGAATCAAAATCAGCTAACTTGGATAGAAGATGAAAGTAATCAAGATGACCATTACGATCGCAATTTTTTACGTTTAAATGTTTTACCAATCATCAATCAACGTTGGCCACATTTTCCGCAAATGGTCGCTCGAAGTGCCGAATTATGTCAACAACAAGAAGCCTTAATTAACGAGCTATTACTGTCCGATTATCAACAAGTGAGCACCGTTCAAGGTCAGCTACGCTTAAAACCCCTGTTTGATTATAGCGAATATAAACGCAATGCTATTTTAAGAATGTGGCTTCGGCACCAACAAGTCATCATGCCAAGCCAAAAACAGCTCACATTAATTTGGCAAACTATTGCGCAAGCGAAAGACGATGCCAATCCACAATTTATTTTGCATAATAAACAAATCCGCCGTTACCAAAATCAACTCTACCTATTGCCACTATATCAAAATATTGAACAACACGTGCTTAAATGGGATTTATCGTCATCGTTAGTCTTACCTGATCATATTGGTGAATTACACGTTAATAATAAGCACAACTTAAATTGCCGCTTACCTCGTGCCGACGAAGATGTAACTGTACGCTTTCATGCACAAGGACAGCTAAAAATTGTCAATCGTCAGGGTTCAAGGGCAATCAAGAAATTATGGCAAGAGCACCATATTCCACCTTGGATGCGTACCCGCATTCCTTTAGTTTATTATAATGAACAAATAATTTGCGCTGTCGGCGTATTTATTACTGAACAAGGACAAGGATCGCAAATCCATTTTAGTTTGACCTAAATGATAATTCCTTAACGAATAAACCTATTGCAATAAGACCCAATAAGGCGGCATAAACGGCCGCCTTAATTCAACGACCGTTATTGGTTATCGGCTCTCGCTTTCCAACGTTTAAGCAATAATGCATTTGTTACCACACTAACGCTACTTAAAGCCATGGCAGCACCTGCAATCATAGGATTTAAAAATCCTAAAGCAGCTAAGGGAATGCCAATTAAATTATAGAAAAACGCCCAAAAAAGGTTTTGTTTAATCTTATTATATGTTCGACGCGAAATATCAATGGCATCAGCAATAAGATATAAATTACCACGCATTAATGTAATACTTGCTGTATGCATAGCAATATCGGTACCGGTTCCCATAGCAATACCAATATCTGCGGCTGCCAATGCAGGGGCATCATTAATACCATCGCCGACCATGGCAACTAAATTATTATGCTCACTATGGCTCTCTTTCTGTAATTGATAAATATAGTTTGCTTTATCTTGCGGTAAAACTTCAGCAATCACTTTATCTAAACTTAATTGCTGCCCGACATAATTAGCCGCCTGCTGATTATCGCCAGTTAACATAACACTGGTAACATGCAATTGATGTAATGCTTCAATTGCATTTTTGGCTTCAGGTTTAATGACATCAGAAAAACCAAATAAAGCCAAAATCACGACCTGATTTTCTGATTGTTGTTTAGCCAAAAATGAAATAGTGTAACCTTTACCGGTAAGCTCATTGATTTTATCATCCATATTCACAAAATAGGCATTTAATGATTTCATCCAGCGTAAACTACCTAAATAGTATTCGGTATTGTCAATCGTTGCCATAATCCCTGAACCGGCTACTGAGGTAATATTTTGTGCATAATTATCGTGTTTAGCTTTAGATAACATCGCTTTAGCTAAAGGATGCTCGCTTCCGGCTTGCATTGATGCCGCAATTGATAAAATTTGCTCAGGTGTTTCAGTACCGACAACATCAATTTCCACTAATTCAGGTTTACCTACTGTTAACGTACCGGTTTTATCAAATGCGATCGTATTAATATTGTGCAGCGTTTCTAACGCTTCGGCATCTTTAATTAAAATCCCCTGACGAGCTGCCGTTCCCGTTCCTACCATAATCGCAGTAGGTGTTGCCAATCCTAAAGCACATGGACACGCAATAACCAATACTGCAACAGCGTGAAGCAAGGCTTGTTGCCAATCATGATAAACTATTCCCCAAAACAGCAAGGTTACCAATGCAATAACCAAAATCACCGGTACAAAAATCGCACTGATACGATCTACAATTCGCTGAATTGGTGCTTTTTTAGCTTGGGCTGATTCAACCATATTTATAATTTTTGAAAGCATTGAGTCAGCTTGAATTGCGGTGGTTTTCACTATCAGCAACCCTTCACCATTGATTGTCCCCCCAGTAACAACATCATTAACGGATTTAGTTACAGGAAAGCTTTCCCCTGTTAACATCGACTCATCACTACTTGATGAACCTTCAATGACAATACCATCAACAGCAATACGTTCACCGGGTTTAATCACCACAATATCATTTACTTTTACCTGGCCGATCGGTACATTCACTTCTTGGTTACCTTGCCTGACTAATGCCATCTCTGGTCGTAAAGCTGAAAGTGCTTCAATTGCTTGGGTTGTTTGATGCTTAGCTCTCTGCTCTAACCACTTACCGATCAAAATTAAGGTAATAATTACCACTGATGATTCAAAATATAGGTGATCATAATGACCACTAATAAGCTGATATAACGACAAGCCATAAGCGGCACTGGTACCAATCGCGACTAATAAATCCATATTACCGGTCAATGCTTTTAACGCATTAAACCCACTGCGATAAAACTTACCACCTAGTCCAAATTGCACAATCGAAGCAAGAATAAATTGCAACCAAGCAGGTAGCATCAAATTAATGTCAAACGGTTCAAGTAACATAGGGATAACAAAAGGTACAGACAAGATAATAGACAAAACAATAGGCCAAAGTGAAGCTTGCTTATCAACATCTTTATGGTGCATTTGTTGATCAGTAATTTTTACCGCATGATAACCGGCATTGTCCACAGCTGACATCAACGTGTCTAATTTAACATTCGAATTTGCATTAACAGTTGCTTTTTCAGTCGCAAGATTAACACTAACATCAATGACACCATCAATCTTTCTCAGTGCCTTTTCAACTCGACTAACGCATGATGCACAGCTCATATCCTCAACAAAAAAATGGTATTCGACAGTTTTCATTTAACACATCCCTTAATTTTTGGTGTGGTACATATTGTAGTATTAATTATCCTTTTAACAAGAATGCACTTTTTTGATATATACTACCTAAAAAGATACTATCAAGATAATTAAGTGAAAAATAAATCCATCAATAAAAGCTACTGTGAAAACAAACAACAAACAATAACCTATTGCCCTGTTGATGCCACCATCAATATGATTGGTGGTAAATATAAATCGCTCATATTATGGAAACTTATGGCCAAAACTACCTTAAGATTTTCTGAGTTACGTAAAGAAATCCCTACAGCTACAGCTAAAATGCTAACCCAACAACTACGCGAACTTGAATCTAATGGCTTAATTCATCGACAAGTTTTTCCAGTGGTACCACCTAAAGTTGAATATTCTTTAACAAACTTTGGTAAAAGCATTAAACCAGTACTTGAATCAATGTATATATGGGGTAGTGACTATTTAAACAATCAAGGTTTACACGTTAATTGTTCAATGACGTCATTAGATGACGCAAAATAACGAAAATGACTTTTTGTAGTTGATGACTAATATAAAAAAAATGCAAGGATTCAACCCTGCATTTCAAATAAAGAAAGTATAATTAATTACGCAAATTTTCTGGCCAATCGTTTTGAGTCGAAACTAACAAATCTTTGACCACACGAGGATTACCCGCCACAATATTGCCCGAAACCATATAATTATTGCTACCAGCAAAATCGGTGATAACGCCACCTGCTTCACGTAAAATTAACTCGCCTGCGGCGATATCCCAAGGTTTTAAGCCAATTTCAAAAAAGCCATCTAAACGACCCGCTGCTACATAAGCTAAATCTAACGCGGCAGACCCACTACGACGAAAATCACCACATCTTACAAATAATTTTTGCAATACCGCAAAATAACTATCGCTATATTGTTTAACTTTAAATGGGAATGCCGTTGCGAGCACACTACCCTCAAGGTCTTTAGCATTGCTAACACGAATACGATAACCATTAAGCTGTGCACCTTTACCTCGCGCTGCGGTAAAAAGCTCGTTACTCATAGGATTGTATACAACGGCAATTTCTGTTTTACCTTTAACTCGAGCTGCAATAGAAACCGCAAAATGTGGGATATTTTTAATAAAATTGGTCGTACCATCAATTGGGTCAATTATCCACTGCGTATCGGCATCACTACCTTTAGCTAAACCACTTTCTTCAGCGATAATGGTATGATCAGGATACGCTTTTTTGATTGTTTCAATAATAAGTGATTCAGCAGCACGATCTGCATTAGTGGCAAAATCGTTAGCACCTTTAGTATCAATTTCGATTGAACTTGGGTTTTCATAAGCCTTAATGGCAACATTACCTGCTTTACGAGCAGCACGAATAGCAATATTAAGCATCGGATGCATAAATTTTTTTCCAATTGATGATGTTAAAGAACGGAGTATTTTAGTAAAACTCTATAGAGTGATACCAATAGTGACGGCATAGTATAAAGGTTTTGCCGCTTTATTGCCAGAATATGTTAGGTTTGATAAATAAAATATTAAAAATCACAAATTTTAATGCTAGCAGAAAATGTGAGGAGGGATGTGATATAAAATCCAAAAGTTCACAACGAAAAGCATTTTTATTTCGATTAACAATCCCATTTTCAACGCCAATAACAAACGCAGTATTTAACTTTTTATTTATTGGTTTGATTTAAATTCAGGACGTTATATCTCAATCAACTTATTAATATTTACATAAAACTTACAGTAAAATCACAAACATTTACACCGAATTTACAACCTGTGTATACATATCGGTTATTACTCATTAGTATGACCGACATGGTTTTATGTGTCTATTTTGTAGCGTTGTGATTATGTCTTTCTCCGTAAAAAATTTTGTATTAACGGCTGTCATTACTATTTCGCCGTCTTGTTTATTACTCGCCGAGCCGCCACCGATAAAAGTTATTAGTGATGGGCAGCTTATTCATCAACAAGAGCGCGACAAGGCTTTACAAGAAACATTGACGCCCGCCACTCCCGATATCCGTTTATTACCGCCATCAACCCACACCGGCGAACTTAATTTTCCTACTGAATCATTATGTTTTGTTATCAATCAAGTGCAGTTACTTGAGCGGGATAAATTACCCTGGTTTATTCCCTTAAATAAATTGGCTAAACAAGCTGAGCACCACTGCTTAGGCTCGCAAGGTGTTAATTTATTGATGAAAGCAATACAAGACAGACTGATTAGCTATGGTTATATCACCACGCGAGTGGTGGCGCCAGAACAAGATTTGGCAAGTGGTAAGTTGCAACTATTATTGGTTGAAGGTAAAACCCGGCATATTTATTACAGTGATGATAGTGATAACTATGCCCAGCTTTATACAGCCATGCCAGCACGGGAAAATCATCTTCTGAATTTACGGGATATAGAGCAAGGACTTGAAAATTTACAACGATTACCGACAGTGAGTGCTCAAATGAAGTTAGTGCCGGGTGATAAACCGGGCGAAAGCGATATTGTTATTAGCCGCAACCAAAGCAAGATGTGGCGACTGGGGTTGTCAGTTGATGATTCAGGGACCAAAACAACAGGGCGAGACCAAGGCGGAGTGACATTTTACTTAGATAATCCCTTATCGCTAAGTGATTCCTTTTATGCCTCAGGTGGGCATGATATTAATGGAAAAGGTAAATATGGCTCACGCAACTATTTACTGTCTTATTCAGTCCCGTTTGGTTACTGGTCGTTAAGTGCATCTTTGTCGGGCAATAAATATCATCAAAATGTGGCAGGTCAAAATCAGGATTACCAGTACAGTGGTCGCAGCCGCAATGCGAATATACAACTGAGTTATGTGCTGCATCGAAATGAGTCACAAAAAACCACATTAAGTTATGGTCTAATGTTACGTCAGTCACATAACTATGTCGATGATACCGAGATTGAAATCCAACAACGAAAAACCACAAGCTGGCAATTGGGCGTTGCTCACCGGCATTACATTGACAATATTACTATCGATGCCGGCGTCACTTACCAAAAAGGGGTTCGCTGGTTTAATGCAAAAAAAGCGCCAGAGGAGTACAACCCGGAAGACAATGGCAGCGCCTTGTCAGATATTTTCTTAGTTAACTTTTCTACTAATGTCCCTTTCACCTTAGGTGAACAGCACTTTCGTTATCGTTTAGATTATCAGGGACAATATACGCGTGGCTCACACTTAACTTCACCGGACCAGTTTTCTATTGGTGGACGCTGGAGTGTTCGGGGCTTTGATGGTGAGCTCACATTAAGAGCAGACCGCGGCTGGTATCTTCGTAATGAATTGGCCTGGCAAGCTCCCTTTAATCATGAAACCTATTTAGGTCTTGATACCGGTGAAGTATCGGGTGGTAAAAGTGAGTATCTGCTAGGGCGACATTTAACCGGTGGCGTATTGGGATTACGGGGAAACAATTATGGTTTTTACTATGACCTGTTTGCTGGCATGCCAATTCGCAAACCGAAAGGTTTTCAAACCAATCCGCTGGCATTAGGTTTTAGTGTCATGTGGAATTATTAGGTTGAATAACAAGATGTATGTTGTGTTATGTGTATAACTAGCAGCGAATAAATAAAAAACATAAAAAATAAAAATAAAGCTAAAGATAAGGGATAGGAATAAGGAATAGATTATGAATAAGCGCTTATACCGAGTAATTTTTAACAAAAAACGTAATATGCAAATGGTGGTTGCTGACATTTCGAAAACAGCAAATGGTCAGGCAAAAACCACCACAGATACGCAACAAACAGCGATTGAATCTATTTTTGCAACGCTCAAACCGATAAGCTTATTCGTATCTATTTCGCTGGGTTTTGTCACGCTGACTTCGCCGGTTTATGGCAGTCAAATAGTGGCGGATAACCAAGCTGGCCGCAACCAACAACCGATAGTGATATCAACGGCGAATGGCGTGACACAAGTCAACATTCAAACCCCGAACAATAAAGGGGTATCGCATAACAAATACAAACAATTTGATGTATCACAGCAAGGTGCGATATTAAATAACAGCAGTAAAATCAGCCAAACACAAATTGCGGGTTATGTACAAGGTAATGAACTATTAAATAAAACCGGGCCGGCAAAAATCATATTAAACGAAGTCAATTCACGTAATCCCAGCCAATTAAACGGGGTGGTTGAAGTTGCCGGTCAAAAAGCGGAGGTTATTATTGCTAACCCTTCCGGCATCACCTGTAATGGTTGTGGTTTTATTAATGCCAGTCGAGGGACCCTCACTACCGGTAAACCGATTATCAATAATGGTGAAATAAATGGTTACCAGGTTGAACAAGGACACATTACCGTAACCGGTAAAGGGCTTGACAGCTCCGGGCAAAACTATACTGATTTGATAGCACGTACGGTATCGATTAACTCGGCAATATGGGCCAATGAAGCGAATGTAATCACCGGTCGTAATCAGGTCAGTTACGATACACAAACTATCACCCCACTAGATAACGCTACTGACAATAAACCGGAAGTTTCGATTGATGTTTCACAGCTTGGTGGAATGTATGCTAATAGTATTCGTATGATTGGTACCGAAAAAGGGGTGGGTGTGCATAATGC
>NZ_LZGO01000067.1:0-381 GCF_001690235.1 Gilliamella sp. wkB292 | reverse complement strand
TCATTTATCATAGTTAGTGCTTTTTCAGAAATATTTTCTTCACACCATTTCTTGGTGTTTATTAACAAAACTCCAGCATTAAAGTATTTTGTTGAATCAATATTATACATTTTGCTAATAGTTTGCTGCATATCTTTAGTATCACTAATTACGCCTGCAATATAGTTGTCAATATTGTATTCAGTTATTTTATTTAATGATTGTAAACAAATTATGTCACTATCAAGATAAATTAATTGATCAGTTACTGAAACGAGAAGTTTTGGCATAATAAAGCGAATACACGTCGATACCGTTGGAATATGCAAAACTAATGTTTTGGGATTGATAATAAAATTATTATTTAAGTAATAAAGTGTAATTGATACATTATCAAATATT
>NZ_LZGO01000066.1:0-12508 GCF_001690235.1 Gilliamella sp. wkB292 | reverse complement strand
TATTAAATCTTACCCTATTAAATTAATTTCATTTTAAAAAAATAAAACTTAACTAAATTAATTGGTTACAACTTTTATCAGTAAAAGCAAGATGATAACAAATACTACATCTTATTTATAATAATTCAATAAATAAATTCACTTTGCGATAGTATTAATAATAAAATCTACAACAACCCTTCATGTTTATACATAAGTTGTCATGCATAATCTAACAGCGACTTATCTAACAGTATATTACTGTATATAAAATTTAATATTAATATTTAGTCTAAATATCAACAGCTTTCTTTACTCATTAACATTTTTGACTTTGTTAACTATTTATCATCAGTTAGTGCGTTTAAAAATTCATCCAATGATGCTGATAAATAATCGCTATTCTCCTTAAAGTTTTGTTCATGAGTTAAACTATTATCCCAGTCCCATAAACGATATCGATAAATAGCACCATTATCAAGCTAAGTCTATAAAAGTTATATTAATTGACAAAATTATCGGTATTGAAAATAATAAAGTGTGGATATAAAAAGGATGACAGGTATGAAAGCTAAAAAGATAAAAACCACACTCATTTTGTTATTAGGGTTAGGCGTATCTAGTGCAGCTAACGCTATTTATGAGATAACATGCCCTGATACTATCGAGGTAAAATCTATCCCTACCGAATTAGAAACGCTACCCGATGGCTGGCAAATAACAGAGCAAAAAAACATGCTATTGCATGTCGATTCTGGTGAAGTTTATTCTGATAGACCAATTAATTTAGGACAACTCATACCTTTTACCGTTACAATTGAAGGTAAAAAGTACAAAAACGCTTGGTTAATAGACAATAATTCTTGGTTCAATTGCTCCTATCAACGTAATCGAGTCCGCCTCATTAAACAGGTCGATCCTAGTATGAAAACCTGTTGGGTCATTTTTGAAAAAGATGCAAAAGGTCATACTAAAGTAAAACTGAATTGCGATAAAGTGTTACACAATGGCCCTAAATCATATTCGTAACCAAAAATGAAGTGATGTTAAGTTTTGATAATCAACAAACTAATAACATTGATTGAAATATTGCATGTTTTTTGTCTCAAATAAAACCAAACATTAATGACTAAAAACATATGCAATGATAAAAGTAAGGCATAAATGATGAAAGCAAAGATTTTGACTATTACAAGCTCGTTATTAATTGTAGCAGTTAGCTGTAATTTGGCGTTCGCCAATGAAGAGATAGTTTGTCCAAACTCGGTAACCATAAAATATGCGAAACCTGACCTCAATATTGTGCCTGAAGGTTGGGAAGTATCAGAAAAAGGCTATGATAAGACCAAAATAAAAACATTAGCTATACCCGAAGATATTGCTAAAAGCCCTATCTATATTGAGCGAATTGAAATTTATGCAGGACAATCATTGGATACAGCTGAGCCAATAATGCCAAAGACAGCAACCATTAATGGCAAAAAGTATAAAAATGTTTGGTCCTTAGATAGCACAAATAGTCATTATTGGGCTAACTGTGTTTATAGCTATAACGACGAAGTGCAGATCAATAAATCCATTAGCGCTGAATTGAAAACCTGCCGAGCAAATTATTCAACCGTCAAAAATAGAGGCGCACAGGCTAAACTGGTATGTAGTACAGAAAAACTGAAATAAATTATACAGATTATAAATTTGCTTATTTATTTAACTAACTATCAACCAATACAAGCAAAAGAATAGCTTGATTGGTGGTACAAACTTCATCATTCAACAGATTAAAACCGAATAATCGAATTTATTTTTTAACAAGAAGTTTAAGGAAACACCTACGTTTCAATATAAAAATTAGTTTGAATTTAAGTAGCTAACTATTTTGTTTTACCTTATCAGTAACCATTTGTAATCCTTTCCCATACAACCGCTGTTGATTGTTAAAAAAGCCTTAACCAACGATCATATCTCTACTAGACATTTTAACCGGGTGACCCTCACACTTCGGCGGTTCAATGGTCTAAATATTGCTTTCATTATTTACCTTTGTTTACCACCGATTTTATTTTGTCATCTGACAAAGTGAGTTCTTGGCTTGAATATGTCTAGACTATCTTAATCATTAATGGAGTATCTAATCATGCTTGTTTATTCAATGCAAAATGAAACAGTTGACGCATTAGCATATCGCGTTTTTGGTAGCACGGCTGGTATTGTAGAAACTATTTATCAAAATAACCCTAATCTATGTGAACTACCTGCCATGTTACCAATGGGCACCGCTGTCAATGTTCCTGAATTTGTATCTGAACCTGAAAAAAATCAGATTAATTTATGGGATTAATTAATTCAAAACCATAGTTTTTGTTTGCTTTACAGCAAAAAAACAGGCTCGATTCTATTAATCCACATCAATGACTTAATCGTCTCAATAATAATTCAAGTAGGACAACGAAAAGAGTATTTATTAAATAATAATAAACGTCTTGAACTAAGTGTAAAGATCGAATCATACTAAAACTAAACTCGAATAATAACCATTCAAACATGATTTAAAATAACAAAATGCTACGTTAATTTAGAATAATTTCTATTATATGTTTGGTATGGGTACATACGAGTAGTAATAACTCAACATAATCAAAGAGATTACTATGAAAAAAATTGACAACCTGAAACAATTTCTTCTCGAAAAAAAACTGATTAACAATGCCACTTCACAATTACAAATGGCAGTAACAAACGGTCATATCGAAGCGATTACCGCTAGTAATTTAATGCTTTTTTATCATTATACTTTGCATTTAACTTTTGATAATTACCAATTTCCATTTGAAGGACTAATGGAGGCAATAGTTAGTTGGATGACAAACAATCAAAGCGACAGTATGCTAAATCCAGAATCACGTAAAACGTCAATTAAATTCGATGTTCAAGAAATCACTGAATGTCATTGCAAAATAAATATTAAGCTAAAATTGTCAGAACGCATTCTTACACAAAATATAAATGAAGCATTACAATCTCAATTAATTAAAGACAAAATTCTTGATGAAGATTTATTAAATTAGTAAGATTTTCATTTCTATAATAAGTTAAAATATCTGCCTACTTTATATAAGGTGTAATAATAAACACCTTGTTCTATTCTATTTCTAATTTGATATAAATAATTTATATTGAACACATTCGAATAGAAATAAAATCGATATTTGTTAATCCTTTTGCTAAGTGCATTGAACGTATGCGAAAATTTTGAATTATTTAGGTTAAATGGACGCATTTATGCAACGATAAAACAATAATCCGATTTTTTCGAGTATATCAATTTTGTTAAAACAGTGATGTGCAATGAACTTGTATCTACATTATTTTTTATTTTAAAAGAATAAAATAGCCATAATATTGTAAAATATTTTATAATTTGAATTAGTATAAAAAGACTGGAATGGTTGACTTTAATGTGATGATAAATTGATAATTCCTATTACTCGATAAAACACTAAATTAGTTTATTTTAAGAGTGTTAGTAATATCTAACATTATCAATATATCTTACCGCAAATAGCATATTTCTCCTTTTATTATAGTTAACGCGCCCAACTTCCCCTACTCTTCCCTATAATCTTTAGAATTAAAATCCGCTAATTATATAATGTTGGTTGTTTTCAGCCCTCTTTTGCTCACAAAATAATAAACTATCATTCTTATTGTTATTTTTTAACAAACCGTAATCAAATGGCTAATGTTAACAACATAAGAATTGTGTGCTACGCAGTTTTTCAAAACATAATTTATTCAATGAAAGTAACATCCATATAAGTTGTAAATACATTTATAACCAACCCCGTCTATTGTTTTAGTCACGCTAATAATGATTAGCTGCTCGTGAATTTTGTAACTAAATATTCTACAAATAAGGTCGCTTTATTTTTAATGCATAATTGACGATTATAGCGCCATGAAAACATATCATCCAGCCGACTTAGTCGACATATTACGAAAAATAGAAAATCTGATCCGTCCCGGTGTCGTTTGTGAAACAAAAGGTGACAGGGTTAGAGTCCGTTCAGGCAATCTTATTACAGCTTGGTTGCCCTGGTTTACTCATCGAGCAGGTAAAAGCCGTTCATGGTGGCGCCCATCTGTTGGAGAGCAGGTGTTCATCTTAAGTCCCAATGGTAATTTGGAGCTAGGGTGCGTATTACCAAGCCTTTATTGCAATGATAATCCAGCACCTTCAAATTCTGAGGATGGATATTGTGTGACTTTTCCCGATGGCGCTTCATTCAAATACGAACCTAAAACTAGCAGCTTAACCATAAAGGGAATAAAAACAGCAGTCATTGAAGCTAGCGAGCAAATTACCGCTAAAGCTGGTACTAAAATTCACCTTGATACACCACTTGTCGAATGTAGTGACCATGTCACATTTAAATCTTTCAATGCAACAGGAGGTGGACAAAGTGGCAATACCGGATATTTAACTGGTAATGTGATTCATCAGCAGGGTCAATTATCGTCCAATGGTATTGTTTTAGATTCACACATCCACACAGGTGTTAGAGCTGGTGGCGAAACAACAGGAAAACCCAAATGAGTTATATTGGCATGAATTGTAAAACTGGGCGCACGATTACTGATATGGAGCATATCAACCAATCTATTAAAGATATTTTAACAACTCCTGTCGGTTCTCGAATTGAACGTCGTAATTATGGTTCATTACTTTTTTTATTATTGGATCATCCCAATACCGAAGCAACAAGATTAAAAGTGATTTCTGCAACAGTAATGGCATTAAGCCAATGGGAACCACGTATAAAAATAGATGCAGTTGATATTTTTAATGATAACGAAAAATTGACAGTGCAAATCGTTGGTTCACGAACAGATAAACCAAATGAAGCATTCAGCAGCGAGATTGAGGTAGCAACATGGCAACATTAACAGATCTTTCATTATTACCCCCACCTGACATTATTGAATCGTTAGATTTTGAAAAGATCTTTCAACAACGTAAAGATAAATTTATAGCACTTTATAGTGATGAACAACAGCAAGAAGTCGCCAAAACATTACAATTTGAAAGTGAGCCAATTGTTAAATTATTGCAAGAAAGTGCCTATTACGAATTAATTTTACGTCAACGAATTAATGAAGCATCACAAGCCTTGATGATTGCACATGCTAAAGGTCGTGATCTTGATAACTTAGGCGCGAATTTTAATGTACAACGTTTAGTGATTCAACCTGAAGATAATAGTGTTGTTCCGGCAATTAAACAAATTAAAGAATCAGACAGTGATTTTAGGCTGCGTATTCAAAGTGCGTTTGAAGGATTATCTGTTGCTGGTCCTCGAGCAGCCTATGAATTTTTTGCGCGAAGTGCTGATGGACGAGTATTGGATGCAGCAGCTGAAAGTCCTTCACCTGCTTGTGTAACGCTTGCAATTTTATCTCGAGAAAATAATGGCAAAGCATCGGATGAATTAATAGCAATTGTCAAACAAGCCGTAAATGAAGAAAATCGTCGTCCAATCGCTGACCGTGTCACAGTCAAATCAGTCGATTTGATTCACTATAATATTAAAGCGTCACTTTATCTATACCCAGGACCTGAATCTGAACCGATAAAAAAGACAGCAATCAATAATTTACAAAATTATATAACCGAAAAACACCGAATTGGTAGACGCATTAGTCGCAGTGCAATCATCTCTGCTTTACATGTGGTTGGCGTTGAACGAGTAGAATTACATGAACCTGTGCAAGATATATTAGTTAATCGCGAACAAGCCAGTTTTTGTTCTGATTATCAAATAGAGGTAGCTGGTTATGGCGAATAAAACGCTACTCCCCCCATCTGCGACAAGACTTGAGAAGAATCTTTCTCAAGCTATGCTTTGTGAACCACCAATTCCCTTGCGTTCACTTTGGGATCCAATGACTTGTCCTTTTGAACTACTACCCTATTTAGCTTGGCAATACAGTGTTGATCGCTGGGATGAAAATTGGTCAGAGAAAACGAAAAGAAAGGTTATTGCTGAGGCTTTTGAAATTCATAAATTGAAAGGTACTAAAGAAGCAATTCGTCGCGCAGTCGAACCATTCGGTTATTTAATTAGTATTACCGAATGGTGGCAAAACGACCAAAAACCTGGCACTTTTGCATTACAAATAGGTGTTTTAGATAAAGGCATTACTGCCGACTCTTACAAAGAATTAAATCGAATTATTGACGATGTAAAACCCGTTTCACGTCAATTGTCTTCACTCTCAATTCAATTAGTATCCAAAGGTGAAATCACCGTTGGTGCTAGCTGTTACGATGGGAATATTCTTTATATTTACCCTTATGTGACTGAAACAATAACTACAACCTCCGAACGCCAATTAGGCGCAATTATTCACTTAATCGATACAATGAGCATAAAACCATGAGTCAAACTTACTATACGATATTAACTAAACAAGGCGCTGCATTGCTGGCTAATGCAACAGCTTTAGGGGTGCCATTAAAATTAACCCAAATGGGTGTTGGTGATGGCAATGGATCTATTCCTAAACCGATAGCCACTCAAACAAAACTGGTTCATGAGGTCAGGCGAGCTGCTATCAATACGTTATTTATTGATAAACAGAATCCAAATCAAATCATCGCTGAACAAGTCATTCCTGAAAATGAAGGTGGTTGGTTTATTCACGAAATCGGTTTATACGATGATGAAGGTAATCTAATTGCAGTCGGTAACTGCCCTGCAACTTATAAACCTAAATTAGTTGAAGGTAGTGGTCGAACCCAAGTAATAAGAATGGTAATTATAGTCGATAGCGTCAACTCGGTTGAACTAAAAATCGATCCTTCTGTGGTACTTGCAACTCGTGAATATGTTGATAACTTAATTGCAACGAAAATGGAAGCACATGAAAAATCAACCAACCATCCTACTGCAACAACTAAATCAAAAGGATTTGTACAATTAAGCTCAGCAACCAATAGTACAGCTGAAAACCAAGCAGCAACGCCTTTAGCTGTAAAAAATACTTATGACTTGGCAGCAAACTCAGTTAAAAAATCAGGGGATGTAATCAGTGGCCAATTAACGTTTGAATACAAAGCGTACGGTATCAAATTCAATTATGAAAATCCTGATAATGTTACAGTAATTCGCCCAAATGGAGACAATTTCTCATTTCTTTTTTATGATGCAGAAAAAAAGAATTGGTTTACAAAGCTTAGGTACACTAATGGTGGAAATGCGTGGAGATTTGAAAATATTAATAACGTTACTATCAATGGTAAATCAGCACTTAAACAAGGTGATCATGGTATCGGTCAAAGGAATCTATTATCTAATGTCGATTCGTTTGAATTATCTGGACTAGGATTTATTACCGATTCAACAACCGGCAATAAACCTTTTCCATACGCAGAAATTCTTCAATCAGGTAATAATAATTCTGAAGCAGTACAGTTTGCAATGGATATACTAAGCAATCGAGCAAAAATGCGTTCAGGGTTTTCAAATACATGGAATAACTGGAATGAATTTATTACAACAGAAAATTTAGTCCATTACGCATATCGATATCATGGTGATTTATTTGAAAGAAGCTTAAATGATTTAAAAGGTCAACAGCATGGTGTTTACTTCCAACATCATAATACAAGAGCGCTTCCTGAAAGAGGTTATCCTATCGAGCAAGCTGGCGCGTTACAAGTATTTGTTAACTATGGTAACTCTCCTGATGGATGCACTCAAATCTATACGACATATCGAGAAAATCGTCAATTTATGCGTAGCTATTATGCATATGAAAATCAATGGTCACTATGGGTCGAACATATAACAACAGAAAATATAAATGATCATATTTTAAATAGATTTTCACAATCATTTAGTAAAAACGGTTACACAAAACTACCAAACGGTCTATTAATCCAGTGGGGTGAAACTCAATACTTACCTGATAATGGTGAGGAAGGTACGATTCAATCTTTTTATACAACGTTTCCAAACGCGTGTTTTGCGATTGTTACAAATGATGGCTATGGAGGGGTACATTCGACCGCAGCTCAACCAGTATCGCAGTCCCATTTCCGATGCTGGGGTAAAGCCAGCACTGGTCAATTATTACAAACAGGTATCTTCTATATTGCAATAGGATTTTAAGTCATGAAACATTTTTATAATACAGAAACACAATCATTTTTTATTGATACGATTAATGATGCAATACCATTAACAGCTATTGAAATCACACAAGAGCAACATGATGAATTATTTAATGCCATAAATATGGGATGCATCATATTTGATGATTTAACTTATTCTGAGCCAAAACCTTCACAATTTTACGAATGGGATAAAAGAAAGAAAAAATGGGTTGAAAATATCAAAGCTCGTAATGATTATACATACGAACAAAATCACTTAACAAAAAAATCTTTGTTAAGTGAAGCTAATGATAAAATTTCTTATTTGCAAGATGCCGTTGATGCAGAAATGGCTACCGAACTAGAAGTCAAACAGCTTGGAGAGTGGAAAAGATATCGAGTTTTAGTGAATCGTATTGATGTTGAACAAACAGAAGAAATCGAATGGCCAACTAAACCTATTAAGTAATATAAATTGATTGGCTAATTAAAAAATAAAACAACTGTCATTTGCTATAACCAAAATACAATAGAAGATGACAGTTCAAACACAATTTTCAATCAATTGTATTAATTAAATCATAATGCAATCTAAACGGTAGCGATCCAAATAAGACATGAGCATTAAAGATTAAGTTGGTATATATTAAATTCTCGACAATCTCATCTCACTGATTTATGACGTTGTCACTAAAAGTGTATGATGGATAACCTCACCTAATTTCAATTTAATTTGAAGTCATAATTTCAAAGTTTGAACCAATCAAATGATGTTACCAAAACTTTGTATATTATTTTCAGCTACACTTAGCTTTCTCCCCAAAAAATAACCATAAATATCAATTCATTTCTATACAATTTGGCTAGTAACTCAGGGGAACTAAGTTATTTAGCTAATCACCCTAAGCAATAAAATTTTCTGCTTACCACAAACTAAATTATTTATATCATTATTAATTTGACAGCTTTATTTAAATTATATTCCATGATGTATTTCAGTCTATCTCGCTAGATTTATATCATTTTTAGCACAAGTCACACCAAAATTAAGATTACATAATTTCACTAAAAAATAAAATAACAAACAAATTAATGTTGTTTTATCAGCCTTTATTACCATTTATTTACGCTTCAGTTGTAACAATATTACTTACAAATTTAAGAACTAACACTCTTTTCTTAAATATGTGACTATAAGCTCGCACATTAACCTTACCATATATTAATCACAACGGAGATCTTATGGCTAACGATTATCATCATGGCGTCCGAGTCATCGAAATCAATGAAGGAACACGTACTATCCGAACAGTTTCAACAGCTGTTATTGGGGTGGTCTGTACTGGAGAGGATGCCGATGCAACTTATTTTCCACTTAACACCCCTATTTTAATTACAAATATCAATACGGCAATTGGTAAAGCAGGTTCTCAAGGTACTCTAAAACCAACACTAGAAGCAATTGCTGATCAATGTACACCAGTAATTGTTGTTGTACGTGTTGAAAAAGGCGCATCTACTGCAGAGACAGAAGCCAATATTATTGGTACTACAACCGAGAATGGCAAATATACCGGTATGAAAGCCCTTCTTTCAGCACAAACACAGTTAAAGGTCAAACCGCGCATTTTGGGCGTACCGGGTTATGACTCGTTACCTGTTGCAACAGCATTAGTGTCATTAGCGCAAAAATTACGTGCATTTTGCTATGTTTCAGCTTTTGGCGCAAAAACAAAAGAACAAGCGGTGCTCTATCGCGATAAATTAGGTGCTCGCGAAGCTATGATCATTTGGCCAGATTTTGTAGGGTTTGATACCACAAAAAAATCAAATGTTACATTGTCTGCAACTGCACGAGCATTAGGTTTACGTGCACAAATTGACCAAAAGGTAGGTTGGCATAAAACTCTATCTAATGTACCAGTTAATGGTGTCACCGGTATTTCACATGACGTATTTTGGGATTTACAAGAAGAAAGTTCAGACTCAAACTACCTTAACGAAAATGAAGTAACAACATTGATTTGTAATCAAGGTTACCGTTTTTGGGGCTCACGTACCTGCTCTTCAGATACCTTATTTGCTTTCGAAAACTATACACGGACAGCACAAGTATTAGCTGATACGATTGCTGAAGCGCAATTTCAATTAGTCGATGCACCTATGCATGCTTCTTTAATTAAAGATTTAGTCGAGTCGATTAATAATAAATTCCGTGAATTGAAATCTAATGGTTATATCGTTGATGGTAAAGCCTGGTTTGATCCAGAATCAAATACAGCCGATATATTAAAAGCTGGCAAACTTTATATCGATTACGATTATACCCCAGTGCCCCCACTTGAAAATCTTATGCTACGCCAACGTATTACCGATAAATATCTAATCGAATTGGCTGACTCAGTTGCTACAAACTAAGGAGAACAACTAAATGGCTCTACCTAAAAAACTCAAATACTTCAATGTCTATGTTAATGGTACATCGTTCGTTGGTGAAGTGGAATCTTTCACACCACCAAAACTAACTCGTAAGTTTGAAAACTATCGTGGTGCAGGCATGCCAGGTAGTGTTCCAATTGACTTAGGCTACGATGATAACGCACTCACTGTGGAATGGACTATAGGCGGCTTAGCACATGAAGTTCTAAAACAACATGGCGGATTGCTCAATGGCGTAACTTTACGTTTTGCAGGTGCTTACCAAAAAGATGACAGTGAAGATTTTATAAAAGTCGAAATCATCGTCAATGGTCGACATAAAGAACAAGATCGTGGAGAACTTAAACAAGGTGAAAGTAACTCAACAAAAATAACCACACAGTGTACTTATTATAAAGAAATTATTGATAACGAAGAAATAACCGAAATTGATTTTATTAACATGATTGACAAAGTTAATGGTGTAGATCGTTTATCCTCTGCACGTAATGCAATTGGTTTATAAATTAACACATAAAAATTACTATAACTAAGCCCGAAAGGGCTAATTGAGAGATTGATCAATGACAAACACAAATAAAGTAAAACTAAAAACCGGGATTTTATCAGGTAAAAAAATGATTACTGAATTTACCATTCGTAAACCATTAACTGGCGATTTACGTGGTGTTAAATTAATTGATTTTATTGATTTAGATATCGATGCATTAGCAAAAGTATTACCAAGAATTACTATGCCTTCAATTGCTGAACATGAAGTTCTTGGTTTAGATTTAATTGACTTATCTGAAATCACAAAAGTTGTTATCAGTTTTTTGTCCCCGAACTTGAACGATGCGAGCCAAGAATCCCTAACCGAGTAGAAGATGCAATGGCAGATATTGCCTTGATATTTCATTGGCAACCTTCTGAAATGTATAAATTTACTTTAACTGAACTAATGGAATGGCAAGAACAAGCTTGCCAAAGAAACGGTACCCAAAATGGATAATAGAGAAAATATCACATTCCAACAACATTATACAAAAATGGAGCTACCGTTTCGCGCCATTTTTGTGGCTGTTAGTGATTTAAAAACACAGACTAAAATCATATCAAATCAATATAATCGTTACCGCAACTTACAATTAAAACTTAATAACGTGTTATCAAATGGATTAAAACTAACCGATAAAAATAACACGTTAAAGCTTGTTAGACAAAATCGTATTAATTGGTTAACAAAATTAAATAATTCTACTAATCAAACTGTAAATAATCATGATTTAACGCGTGTGATCAAGTCCAATATTATTTTTAAACGTAAATTTCCATTATCAAAAAATGATAATCCTAGGAGAAATTTGTTACACAAAAGCCACGCCAATATAAACTACCAAAAACAAAAAACTGATAATTTAAAATTTAAAAACTGTCATAACCATTTAATTAAAACTGTCCAAAAACTGGCTATCGCAAAAATTAACGCCAATAACAAACTCAATGAGCAACGGGGAAAATTAATTAATTACTCTAATAGCAATATTCAAACACTTTGTCTACCCTTGAATAAAAACGCAATATCTATCCGTAACCGAACGTCACGATATATTGCTTCATGGGCCAATATTCATTATTCAACACATAAAATCAAAAGCCCATATAGTAAAAATAGAGATATTATAAAAGCGCATATTAATAGCTTAATTACGCCAAATCATACGGCTGCTCAGATCAATTTTAAAAAAAATATAAACTTAAATAACGACTATTTGAATCGGAATATAAGCTATCCAAAAATTTCAGCTAATCTAAAATTTATAGATAGCTTTACCTATATATTAAATCAATCTGAACCATTTAGGCGTAAAATACAAAATTTGGAATTTGTTACCACTATTCTTGCAATAGATGTATTGGTTAATAACATTAATACAACTAAAACGATTTCACAGC
>NZ_LZGO01000065.1:0-36990 GCF_001690235.1 Gilliamella sp. wkB292 | reverse complement strand
TTCTTTTTTTCTTCCAAATTAATGTAATATCCCAGGAATTTAAAAGGTAAATATATTCACAAAAAGCTTTATAGCTATCTTCTTTGCTTTCTTTAATTTCCCATTTTTGATTAATCAAAAAATTTCTAAATAACTCACTTTCCGGAGAAAAAGGATTATATTTTAGAGTATTATTGCTTTTTTCAACAAGCTCTCTCACTTCCATGATAACGTTTAACTCAGTTTTATCATATAATGGCAAGGAATAATATTCTTTCAATATTTCTGACATGCCAGCAAGAAACATATCTGAAGGATGATATAATCTGTCTTTACGTGTATAACAGCAAGTTGTAATTATTTTTTTATTGTTCTTAAAAGACCAATTATATTTTTCTATGCATTTAAACAGTTTATTAAAATTGATGCACTGATCATTTCTCAATTTAATAACAAAATTACCATCATCAATCACATTTAATCCAGCTTTAACAGCATTTAGTTGCCTATTTATATTAGCAAATCCAGGATTGACTAAATCTTTAATAAATACTTTTTTAACATTGTATGAACTAAATAATTTGCTAATATCCTCTTCGTATAGTTCCTTGTCGTCTTCATACATAACGATGACAATTTCACTAAACTCATGACTACTTTCTTTAATTGAAGATGAAATTTTATCTAATAGGTTATCATTGTGTGGACCATGTATTAATAAAGATATTTTATCCATTTACATTTCCTTTGAAATCGAGTTTCTCATTCAAGATAAGCATATAATTTAGATGAACCCTATTAGGCTCTAAATTACCGAATCCATTTATTACAATTTCTATAACTTGTTCTTTTCTTTTTTTAATCTCGCTTAAGATCTCTTTATAAGATATTAAACTACCTTTAGAAAAAACATTTTGAGCATTTAAGATCATAATTGGGCAACCATAATCTACAGCATCAATAATTTCATTTATATATGCGTAATTTTCATTAAACATAATCACTTTATCATCAAAGTTATGATTGAAAGTGAAGTTTTCTAAGAAACATGCAATTAATTTATTTTTTTTGTTATTTGGCGTTAATATAACATGGTTGCTATTGAAACTAACAACTTCTTCACCATTAACAAATTGCCAAGAATCAAGATGAAAGCTATTTTTCGGAGATTTTAGCTTTTCATTTATCCATTTCAAACGAGAATCAACTGTAATTGAAGGAGACGTGACTTTAGTAAAAGTCTCTTGTTGAATTGATAGAATCTTCATCCTTTCTTCTTTTGACATATTATAGAAATTTTCTATCTTTTCAGCTAAGTCATTATCAGAAAAAGGATCAAAAGCTGCAACATCTACCGTTTTTCCTAAATAATCACAACAACCAGTATATTTTGAAGCCATACCGGGTGCTCCTTTAAGAATTGTTTCACCTAAAGCTATTGAAAAACTTTCAAATGTGGAAGGTAAGACACAAAGATCACCTATAGCAATAAATTTCTCTTTCTGTTTTGAATTAGCAAAATCAAAAAACAATATATCGTTTCTAAATTCTGGTGGTATTTCTTTGAAAATTTGGTATCGGCACTCTTCATTTGTGATTTCATCATAATTAGAATTACCAACGATGAAAAGTTTAGTTTTAGACACTTTTCTTTTGAATTTGATAAATTGTTCGACTAAAAAACGTTGATTCTTACGCCCCTCAACTCTTGATATAATAAAAATGTTAAAAGTATCAGTAAATTGTTCGAAATCATATGATTGAGATAACTTCTCTTTCATAATTTCTCTGTCATCAACTTTATCCATATTAAGATGATTAAACGCTTTTACTTCATCATGAATAAAGTAATTTTTTTTCACATAATCACTCATAAACCTGGAAGGTGAAATTTGTGCATCAGCTAACATTATTTGAAGTTTTTCTTTCATAAAACTGTCTTTAATAAAAAAGTTAGCGTATTTTATTGGTAAAGAAGTATTCCATTCATAGCATTCACGCGAAGCAGTATGATGATGCACAGCGAAAACTGTTTGAGAAAATTGCTTTTTCAAATTTTTTGCTAACAGACAATCCAATGCTAAAGCAGCATAATCTGCCACTTCTACAAAATCAGGTTTAATGGAAGCAAGATGTTTATATACATCTTTAGAGTCATTTATTTTGATAACCTTTAATTGTTCACAACTCAACAAATCAGAATGTTCATCGTAACAATTAACTAAAACATATAGATTTACTTCCTTATGATTAAATAAAATATATTTACAAATATTATATAAATAAGAAGCAATACCACCATGTCCACTAAAAAGGCCAAACTCATGAGCTACAAAAGCAATTTTTTTTAACATAATTTTTCCATTTAAAGTTAATCTGAATCAACACAATTCACTGATATTTTTGAAATCTTGCCTATACTAAAAAACACGCCAATAAAACACTTTTTATGAAAAATTTTCCTTCCAACATTTTAACTTTTTATCAGAAATTACCTATTTTTTTATCTATGTTTTCAACCAACATCTATTAATTAATATCTATCTATTTGTATAAGCAAAAATAATAATGGGTTATCAAACAAAGATAGATTTGGAAAACTACACATCATTATTTTTAATTGCTTGTATTTGTCAGAATTGATATTTGTTAATTCACTACTTGCTTCACATACACCATAACTAGATTCAAGTTCCATATCTATTATCGAAAAACCCTCATACAAAATTAAAAAATCCATATAAATATAATAGTCGAACTGAAACCAATCAATCGATTTCAAATTATCGTAACATTTTGTTACTTCGAAAAATTTATCCAAATTAGCCGTTTTATAAATACAAGGTTGATTAAACCATAAATACAAATCCGAATCTAAAAAATGTTGGCAATTGCTAGGGAAAAAAACCTTACATCTTTCTTTAATTTTTTTGGTTAATTCTTTTCCTTCAGATAACACTTTGTTACCCAATAAAGTTTTTCTTTGAAAAAACTTCTGGCATAGTTGATAAACATCGACTTTTTTTATGAAACATGACTCAGAATCAATAGAAATAATGTATTCATATTTTTCGGCTAAGTTTTTTATACCCCATAGTTTCTTGATGTTTATTATTCCGTTATTTTCAGTAATAAAATAATCATCAGGTAAAATTAATTTATATTCATAATTCCCAAAACTATCTGCATCATTTTTATTTGAAAAAATAAACCATAAATCAGATTGTTTATCCAAATCGTTTTCTAAAAATGAAGATATCATTGATTTTGCAAAATCAAAATGAGGGGGATGAGTAGGACATAAAAATGCTACTTTTTTATTTTTCATTATGATAATTTATGAGTTTATATTGAACATAAATTGCTAATTAATTATTACTTAAATACTTATCATTATTAGCACCAGGTAACTTTACCACTACATTCATGGTATCGTCTTCAAGACATTCAAAATCTGTCGCTTCATTCGGTTCCATGACAATAATATCACCAGCCACGTACTCGGTATTATTCATTTTAACTCGACCAGATATGATAACAGTATATTCTGTTGCAATTTTATGATAATGCTTATCCTCCCTGTCACCTTTTTTATAAGTTTTCACCGCCACTTCAACATCATTAGTTTTACAAAGTGATGGCTCAAAATTACCGATAAACCAGCCTTTTACCATGTCATTAAGCTTTGCAATTTTCATTATTTGCTTTCCTTAACATCCATTAATTCAGTTAAGTATTGAGCTAGTTGCATCTCTGTCTTCAATGGATGGAATTTTTCATTTGTAATTTTATAAAGGGATACTTTCTTTTGCTTGAGTATCATTTCATTGAGTGTTTGGCTCAAATAAAACGACCCGTTAATTAAATTATCTTTGCGAATAACATTTTTAGCACTTTCAACAAAATCAGACCCTTTTTTATAATAATAAAATGAAACTAAAGCATTTTTACTAATAGGCTTTTTTTCAGAAACTTCAATAACAGCGTTATCATCATCTAATTTAGCAAACGAATATCTTGGATGAACGGAATTGAAAGAAACAACGCCAGCATCAGTATTATTACTTCTAAAGAACTGTAAAATATTCTCACTTGATACTTCAATAAAATCATCTACTGCCAATAAAATTAACTCTTCATCATTATCGATATGTTCAACACCTAATAAGGCTGTACATACTGCACCTTTTGTTTGGCCATTAATAACAATTATTTCACTATCCGGAACTAGCTGTTTAATAACTGAATCGACTTGAAAGTTTTTAATATCTTCATCTTTTATACAAAACAAAAATTTTCGAGGGTTCAATCCTTTACAATAATCTATCTGTTTTTCAATTATCAGTTTTTCATTAATTTCTGTTAAATAAAGAGGATAATCTTCTCCATTTTTTTCAAAGTTTTGTCCTCCCATTAAGAAGATAATTTGCATTTTACATCCCCTTTTCTATTTCTAAAATCCGATTCTTGATATTATCGTAATTAACTTCATCAACTGTTTTTACAGCTAATAAATGAGCGCCAGATGCTTTTGCTGCTTTAATACCATTTTCATTATCTTCAACAATCAAACATTCCGACGGAGATAGCCCCATTCTTGACATTGCAGTCAAATAGATTTCAGGATCTGGTTTTGCATTTTTTACATCTTGATTACTTAACATAAATTCTAAATAATCAGTCAATTTTGCATAATCCATCATCATTTTTATTGTCATTCTTATTGAGTTGGAACCTACTGCAAGGCGGTAACCTTCGGATTTTAACTTCGATAATGCATATTCATGATTAAAACGAGGGCGACATAAATTTTGAATCATTGAAACCGTATATTGCTGTTTCATTTCATTGATAAACCCATGTAATTGCTTTGGTAACCCTTTCTCTAAAGTCAATTTTTTTAGCTTCATAGAAGTAGGTAAACCATCATAACTTGTCAAATGTTCAAAACGATTTATCTCATATCCAAATAATTGTAAAGCTTGATTTAGCGCTTCATAGTGCCAATCTTTAGCTTCTATTAGAACCCCATCCATATCAAATAAAACAGCTTTAATTTTCATTAAAATACTCCTTTGCTCTTTCTGGATAATCGGTACAAATCATTAAATTAGAACTTTTAATGTATTGGCTTTTACAAATAGCAGCCCATTGATTAGTTACATCTCTTTTATGCAAATCAGCAGAAACAATACAAACCTTTTTCCCTTGAGAAATAAGATTATCAATTTCTTTGTGGTCATACCAATCAGAATTAAAACAATCAAGCCAAACGCCTTCACACTCATTTAACATAACAGGTTTTTGCAAAATATCACTCAATCCAGTGAAGACTTTCAAATTATTCTTTATCTGACAAACTAGATCGGGTATGGACATATCAAAACAAAAATAGTTTGTGTGGTTGTATTTTTCAAGTAACTTTTTAATTTCTAAACATAAACCATCTGCCTTAATATTTAAAGCAAGTGGTAAATTTCGACCGTCCATTATCATTAATAGTTGTTCTAAAGTCATTTTACCGCCAGTAGGCATATCATGTGAAATAACTATATGACCATTATGATCTCTTAAGTCAGTTTCGGTACCAAAACCCAAGTCGAAGCTACGTTCAAAGGCAATCTTAGTATTTTTTTCTTCAACTTTTTTCCAATACCCTCGATGTGAGAGAATAATCATTTTTTTACCCTAGATGAAATTGGATGATTGATAAAAAAATCTAAATCTTTGGGAATACCTAAACCATACATACCGTTATATTCCTCACCGATACCATAGATACCAATTTTCTTCCCTTCCTTAATTAAATAGTTGTAACACGGACAGGTATAAAATTCATTGTTTACTCTGATATCATCTTTTATCATTTGCTCAGCAGCTCTGACTAAATCTTTTCCTTTTGTAAAATTAAAGATTCCCACAGTAGCATCACCCGATATGACTTTTTTCTCTGCTGTTTCAATAACAAGACCTTCATCATTGGTTTTGGCGTAAGACCATTTTGGATCTTGAGACTTCATTGTCATAATCATGCCATCAAGATTCCTTGCTGAAATAGCATCTAAATATTCATTAATATCGAAATCAATGAATTGATCAGCATTAGCATTCATCAAAGGTTCATCATTATTAAAATATTTTTTGGCAAGAAGAGCTGTACAGACTTGCCCTTCAGTAATTCCATTAATGCCAATGATTTCGACATTTTTGGAGTAAGATTTCAATTTGGGAATTAAATCAAATTGATCAATGTGTTGCTGTTGGCAGACAAAAATGAAGCGATGTTCGCATTTTGGAGACAAGTTATCTACAACAACTTTTATCATCGGTACGTCATGGATTGGAATGAAGGGTTTCGGAATAGTATAACCAGCATCAGCAAATCTGCTTCCCTTACCGGCCATTGGTAAAACTATGTTTAACATATTTTCCCCTTTCGGTTAAATTGAAAGTTGTATTTTTTTCGACCATTTTAACAAAAAAAATAGCTAATTTCTTGTTATTTTATTTCTAATTTTTTTACGCAATTTTTTATTTTTTTTACCAAGAATAAACATTGTTATTAATTTTGCTATTATTTTTAAAACACGATATTTGAATAAAATCAAATTTAATCTTAGCCTTTCATAATTAAATCCTACAAAACTATTTGGTTTTAACGTAACATATTTACAATACAGATGTTTCCATTCAACATGAGTTATACAAGTAAAATGGTCAAGTTTTCGATAATTATAAAATTTGCGAGGGGGTTTCAAATTAAATTGCCGCCAATCTAGGAGAACAAAATTAGAGGCTAAATAACGTTCAGTTTCTACAATTTGATATTTATCAATTACTTTTGAATTATTACATAAAACTTTTCTATTTCTTTTTTCTAAAAAACTTATAAAAACAAATTGTTCTGGTGCATATCTTCGTTCTCTGAAACCATTTTTTTCAAAAAAAAATTCATCTGATTCCGTCATGAGATCTACATTAAATAAATCGAATAAATCAGTTTTAAATCCAAAAAAAGCAATATCAGAAGGATGATAAGCTAGATTAGATTTGCTTGGATCCCGAGTGAAATAGCTACACGCAAGGATTTTATGCTTAAATAAAGCAAAATCCGATTCAACAAACTTGAACAAATCAAAAAATCTTAGAAAAGAATTTCCTTGTAGTAAAAAATCACTACGAATCTTAAATACATAACGGCTAGTTGCAGTCTTGATTCCATTTAAACTTGAAACAATCAATCTATTGACATTATTAACTTTTACACCATCACAATAATTGTGTGAAAACCCGCCAGGATCTTTGTTTAATACGAGCTCGTCAAAATCTAAACCATCTAAATTTGAACCCTCCCAAGTAGATAATATAATTTTGGATCTTGGCAAGAATTTTCGTATATGTTGTAAATTAAGCTTAGTTAAAACAGGATCAATGGCTCCCTGTACTACTACAGAAATATCTTCATGCTTTATCACATTCTCACCGCTTATGTAAGTTTTAATAATTTCACTTTTTAATTATATATGAGAAATTCAACTGTTTTTCTCAACCCACTTTCAAAATCCTCTTGAGGTTGCCAACCTAATTCTTTCTTTATTTTGGATGAATCGATAGCATATCGATAATCATGTCCCGGTCTGTCAGATACAAATTGAATTAAATCTCGATATTTTATTATTCCATTTTTATATTGGGGAGCAAGTTCATCAAGTATTTTACAAAGTTTTTCAACTAATACTATATTGGTTGATTCGTTATTAGCACCAATATTATATGTTTCGCCTATTTTACCATTGATTAAAACTGAATATAAAGCTTTAGCATGATCTTCTACATATATCCAGTCACGTATTTGTCGTCCATTACCATAAATAAGGATCGGTTTACCGGCAAGTGCATTTGAAATGACTGATGGAATTAATTTTTCAGTGTGTTGGAAAGGACCATAATTATTTGTGCTATGAGTGATAATTGTTGGTAGGCCATAAGTTTTATACCAAGATCTAACTAGATGATCGCTCGATGCCTTTGATGCTGAATACGGGCTGTTTGGTGCATAAGAAGTCGATTCAGTGAAAAGATGGTTTGAATTTTGCAGTTCCCCATACACCTCATCGGTAGAAACATGAAGAAAGCAAAAATTATTCTTTGCTGATGTAGTTAAAGTATCAAAATAACAGCGATATGCTTCAAGTAAAGTATAAGTACCCACTATATTTGTTTCGATAAATACATGAGGATGATTGATAGAGCAATCGACATGACTTTCAGCTGCAAGATGCATTACTGCATCAGGACGATATTGTTGAAAAATCCGATCTAGCTCTGGTCTATTACAAATATCAATTTTTTCAAAAAAATAACGTTTATTGTCAGATACCTCTGCAAGTGCTTGCAAATTTGCAGCATAAGTCAGTTTATCAATATTAATAACTTGATGCACTGTTTGTTCAATAATATAGCGAATAACAGCCGAACCAATAAAACCCGCACCACCAGTTATTAAAATTTTTTTGCTATTAGACAAAACTACCGCCCTATCCCATAATCCCTAAGCTTATTAGCAATCGCAGTATGCGATACACCTAATCGTTTGGCCAATTTTCTTGAGCTTGGATATTGGTCATACAATTTTAATAAAATCTCTTTTTCGAATTGCTTGGTCATTTCATCAAGTGTCTTATTTTCGATATTATCAAAATTAGACAATTTTGATGAAGTTTGCGCTGGTAGCTCAATATCTTTTATTGTTAATTTAGAGCACGTTAATTGTGACAATGCAGAATATAAGATATTTTTGAGTTGCCGAACATTTCCTGGCCATGAGTAATTTGATAAATAATCAAAAACTTCATTATCAATCTCAGGAGGATTGATTCCTTGCTTGTCTGCAAATTCATTGACAAAAATCTTGGTTAAAGGAGCGATATCTTCTTTACGCTCTTGCAATGAAGGTAGGTGCAATGAAAGAACATTGAGCCGGTAATACAAATCTTTTCTAAATTTACCTTGCTCAACTAAATCGGCTAAATCTACTTTTGTTGCACAGATAATACGGACATCAACATAAACTTCATTATCATCACCCACACGACGAAAATAACCATCATTGATAAAACGTAGTAATTTGGTTTGCATTTGGAATGACATTTCATCTATGCCATCAAGCAAAACTGAGCCACCATTCGCTTGCTCAAAAAAACCTTTTTTACTTTCAATTGCGCCAGGATAAGCACCGGCTGCATGACCATACAATTCACTTTCAACTACTTCATCGGGCATCGCCGCACAGTTTAATGCAAGAAAAGTTTGATCACCTCGTTCACTATACTGGTGACAAGCGTTGGCAAGCAGGTCCTTTCCAGTACCCGTTTCACCAGAAATGAGAAGCGGTTCTCTTTGCATTGAAAAAGCTTTTGCTTGTTTAATAAGTTTTTGCATTACAACACTTTGTGTGGCAAAAATAGCAAAAGCATGATGATTAACAACTTTAATTTTTGACAAGTGCTTTTTTAAATATTCAATAGACTGAACAATAAAGACGATTTTTGATGATTCCACGACTTTTTGTAATAAAAAGTACTGAGAATTTAAAACAATAATTAGGTCGTCTTGTTGTTCTAGTTCATCTAGATTTTTAAGATTAAAAATACTCTGATAATCAAATGGTTGATTTAATATTAACGACGTTGAATCAAATAACTCTATTGCCTTGTCATTATATGCAATGAGTTGCTGGTTATGATTAATTTCAATGATGGCGGCTTGCATAATCTGCCCACTTCTCGTTTAATCTCATTAAATTTTCATGACGACGTTGCCAATCATAGCTTGTCTTCAAATCTTTATCGGTAATTTTGGTGTCAGCCAGTAACAGTTTGGCTTTACTTGTAGTTAAAGGCTGTGTTTTATTTAAAGCTTCTAATTGCTCTAAAATAGACAATGTTCCTTGACGATTATTACAGGCTAAAAGTAAATCACAGCCGGCCAATAATGCTGCTTGAGCACGCTGCGCATGGTCACCCAAGATGGAAGCACCTTCCATCGATAAATCATCAGAAAAAATCACACCATTAAAATGCAGTTGCTGGCGAAGGACTGTTTTGAGCCAATAAGGAGAACCACTGGCTGGTTTATCATCAAAAGCTGGATAAATTACATGTGCTGGCATAATTGCATCAAGTTTATTATCGGCAATAAGTTTGGCAAAAATCTGCATATCATGCTCTATTGATGATTTGTCACGGTGATCAATTGGTGTTTCTTTGTGTGAATCAGCAATTACATGACCATGCCCCGGAAAGTGCTTGCCAGTTGTTTTCATACCAGCACTGTGCATTCCATCAATCATTGCAGAAGCAATTTGATAAGCGATATTGACATCTTCATGAAAAGAGCGTGTTCCAATGGCTAAACAATCATGACCTAAATCTAATACTGGTGCATAACTAAGATCGATATCAAAAGCCATAAGCTCTGTAGCAAGCATCCAACCTGCATCAAATGCCAAGGATTTAGCTTGAGGTAATGCATTTAAAGCTGCAAAAGATTGCGCAGGAGGAATAATAGTAAAGCCCTGTTTAAAACGTTGAACTCGCCCACCTTCATGATCAACAGATATTAATAAACGCTCTGATGAGACAGCTCGAATCTGATTAATTAAATCACTCAATTGTGCTGGATCTTGATAATTACGGCCAAATAAGATCACTCCAGCAACTAATGGATTTTGCAGAAGTTTTTTATCATCTTCACTTAATGATATGCCTTCAACATCAATCAACAACGGTCCCATTATTTAGTTTCCTCTTGGGTTGAAGAAACTGATGATGACGAATTTTGTTGTTGAGGGAAATCTTTTGATGTTACGCGAGTTAAGATTTCACCAGTTTGCGTTGACAGTAACTCCATAGAAAGATTAGCATCATTGTTGTCTGTAGGCAGTTTATTAATCGTAGTAAATAACACATAACCAGCATTGATAGATTTCGCTAAGCCAATCATTTTACTACGGGAAACCAATTTATCATCAGCAGAAATACCCAACGCTTGTTTTGCTTGGATGATAGATTGCTTATCAGCAATAACAAAAAGATTTTGTTTATTCATTAAACTATGCAATGTTTCATCGATCTGATTTTTTGCTAAATAATCACCACTACGATTCTGAATATCACTAATTAACAAAACTTTATTGCCATCAATTGACGATGAGGATTTCAATATTTTTTGCACAAATGGCGACAATATAATATTCCAATCAGTTGATTTCACAATTGATGGCGGAGTTTCAATCACATCAGTATTATTCACTTGCGTGTCTTCAACCGGCGGTTTTACTTCAATAGGTTTAGTTTGATTAAAAAGCTGACAACCAGCTAAAATAAAACTTAATGTACCAATAATGACAACATGCTTGATCTGTTTCATATAAAAATCAACCTATTAAATGACCTAAATTTTTACCACCAAGTAAATGCATATGAATATGAAACACTTCTTGACCGCCGTCTTTATTGCAATTCATAATTAAGCGGTAACCACTTTCATCTATGCCTTCTTGTTTTGCTATTTTAGCAGCGACAGTCATCATATGACCTAATACTAATTCGTCTTGTTCGGTAATATCGTTAATAGTTGGAATTAATTTATTAGGTATAATCAAAATATGGGTAGGTGCTTGAGGAGAAATGTCTCGAAATGCAGTGACTTTTTCATCTTGAAAAACAATATCAGCTGGAATTTCATGCCGAATAATTTTACTAAAAATGGTTTCCTCAGCCATCGTGTTTCTCCTTTTCATTTATCAATATTTATTATTTCATAATTTCATTATTGCAAGCATAGCATATTTTGAAGAGAAAAATGTATACAAATCGTTACATTTTACAGGCGTAATATCAAATTTGCCATGACACTTAAAATTATCCTCACTTTGCAAGTAAAAAATCTAATGCAACTATTTGTCAATTATATTGTGTTGATATATAATGCCCCGTCGATTTCAACCGCCTATTTTTCATGTTCCTTGCTTTCAATGGGTTGCGGTTGCCCCGACAGAAAGCTGATTAATCCGTAGGGAGCGATAATGCGTCATTACGAAATTGTATTTATGGTTCACCCAGATCAAAGTGAACAAGTACCTGGTATGATTGAACGTTATACTGGTACATTAACCACTGATGGTGGAAAAATCCATCGTTTAGAAGATTGGGGTCGTCGCCAATTAGCCTATCCTATCGAAAAACTGCATAAAGCACACTATGTGTTAATGAATGTAGAAGCTACTCAAGAAGCAGTAAATGAACTTGAAGATAACTTCCGTTTTAATGATGCAGTAATTCGCAGTTTAATTATGCGTACAAAACACGCTGTAACTGAAACTTCACCTATGTTAAAAGCTAAAGACGAGCGTCGTAACGCTGAAGAAGATTTTAGCGATGTAAACATGGATGATGATTCCGAAGAATAATCGTTTAGAGTTATCGGGTATTGTTACTAAAACACCGATACGAAGAATGAGTCCGAGTGGGATTTCGCACTGTCAGTTTTATTTAGAACACGTTTCTGAACAAATCGAAGCAGAACTTCCAAGACAAGCATGGTGCACAATGCCAGTTATCGTCAGCGGACAACAAGAGTTAAGTTACAGTATTAAAAAAGGCAGCAAAGTATTAGTAAGTGGCTTTATCAGCACACATACTAAACGAGATAAAACCAGTCAAATAGTTTTACATGCTGACCAAATTAAACTATTAGGAGAATAGCCAAATGGCACGTTATTTCCGTCGTCGCAAATTCTGCCGTTTTACTGCAGAAGGCGTTAAAGAAATTGATTATAAAGATGTTTCTTTATTAAAAAGCTATATCACAGAAAGTGGTAAAATTGTACCAAGCCGTATCACTGGTACTAGCGCAAAATATCAACGTCAATTAGCTCGCGCTATCAAACGCGCTCGTTACTTGGCATTATTACCATATACTGACAACCATCAGTAATTAGCAACAGAGGAACATATAATGCAAATTATTCTACTCGATAAAGTTGCTAATTTAGGCAGCTTAGGTGATCAAGTTAATGTTAAAGCAGGTTATGCACGTAACTTTTTGATTCCACAAGGTAAAGCCGTACCTGCAACTAAAAAGAATATTGAATTCTTTGAAGCACGTCGTGCTGAATTAGAAGCTAAACTTGCTGAAACATTAAAAGCCGCAGAACAACGCGTTGCTGAAATCAATGCTCTAGGTAAAGTTACTATCCAATCTAAAGCAGGTGATGAAGGTAGATTGTTCGGTTCAATTGGTACTCGTGATATCGCTGATGCAGTTAAAGCTCGTGGTATTAATGTATCAAAAAGCGAAGTTCGCTTACCAAATGGTGTATTGCGTACTACTGGTGAACACGAAGTATTCTTCCAAGTTCATAGTGAAGCTTTTGCTAAACTTATTGTTGATATTATTCCTGAATAATCATTCTACAATGATAAAAACCCGTCAATTATGTACGGGTTTTTTTATTTTCTCGATTACCATTACAAAGCAAATTTAACTAAATAGTAATTTATTATATTAACTATTTTATTTAATGACGAGGGATGTTCCTCTTCCACGACTATCTGAAACAGCCTCTGGTTGTTTATTAGTTACCTTAATCGCTTGAATATCACCATTAAAATCCTGTTGCTCAAAACGATAACCCATGTGTTCTAGTTTATGTTTAAAATCCTCAGGGACTTTCTTTTGATAAGGTTCGGTAAAAATCACATTTTTAGGTAATAATTGATGATGATAACGTGGTGCATCCATAGCGGCTTTCAATGACATATGATTATCAAATACGTTTGTTATCACTTGGAAAATTGAAGTAAAAATTCTTGAACCACCAGGCGTACCAATGACCATAACCACATCATTATTTTTAATCAATATACTTGGAGTCATCGACGATAAGGGTCGTTTGTTAGGTTCAATAGCGTTAGCATCTTTACCCACTACACCAAATTGATTGGCAACACCTGGCTTACTGCTAAAATCATCCATTTCATTATTTAAAATAATGCCAGTGCCTTCAATCACAACCGCTGATCCAAACCAGCCATTAAGAGTATAAGTATTAGAAGCCGCATTACCCCATTTATCTACCACTGAAAAATGCGTTGTTTGCAGTTTTTCAGGTTCATTAGTTAAACCTGGTTTAACTTGTTCAGTGATAGAAATTGCTGTTGGATTGACTTGTTTAGCTCTTTCTGCCACATATTTAGCATCAATCAATTTCGCAACGGGCACAGTAACAAAATCGGGATCACCCATATATTCAGCGCGATCGGCAAATACTCGCTTTTCTATTTCAGCTAATAAATGGATATATTGTGGAGAATTAACGGAAACATTTTTAAAATCATTCGCTAAATCTTGTTTCATTAAAAGTAATTGAATTAAGCCAACACCACCTGAACTTGGCGGAGGCGCTGTCACAATCTGCATATCATGCCAGTTTGCAACGAGCGGATCTCGCCATTTAGCTTGATAATTAGCCAAATCACTTTCACTAATTAAGCCATCATTTTGTATCATTTGCTGTGCAATTAATTTTGCCGTTTTCCCTTTATAAAAGCCATCACTTCCCTGCTCAGCAATACTTTCAAGTACTTTGCCAAGTTCAGGTTGTTTGAACACTTTACCTTCTTGCATTGAACCAAAGTATTGTTTAAAGTGACCATTAGTAGGGGCTGATGCTTCAACTTCTTGATAACGTTCAACTAACTGTTTATTAACTGTAAATCCATCATTGGCAAAACGGATTGCGGGTGCTAATACCTCTTTCCAGGTTAATTTACCAAATCGCTGATGGATTGCCCACATGCCCGCAACCGTTCCCGGTACTCCCGAAGCTTTATGAGAATACAAACTTAAGTCAGTAATAACATTCTTATTTTCATCAAGGAACATATCTTTATCGGCTTTTTGTGGGGCAGTTTCCCGATAATCAATGAAATAGGGCTTTCCTTCCATCCAAAGCGTCATAAAACCACCACCACCAATATTACCAGCTTCAGGATAAGTCACAGCCAATGCAAATGCGGTAGCAACAGCAGCATCAGCAGCATTACCACCTTTGGTTAACATTTCCTCTCCAGCAATCGCACCATAATAATCAGGTGAAGCTATTGCACCTGATTCAAATTTTTGTTTACCATTTTCAACCGCATATATGGGCTGACAAAACATAAAAAACAGGATAAGGTAGCAATACTTTATCAACTGGCCTTTGCAATTTAACATTTTGTACCTCCTCATCAATATTGTATTTTCGTCCTTCCCTTTTACTCAAAGTACCAACAAAACATGATTAAATCATAATACAGTTGAATAAAGGGGAATTATCAATATAGCATATAATTTTAAAAAATTGAGTAAATATTAAACAATATCAAATTAAGGTGAACCAAAATATTTGAGGCATATATCAAATATAAGAATTTTAGAGAGAAATGAAAAGAGCGTCATCATTTTAATAAAAATTGAAACGCTCTAATAAGAATCAAAGGCAGACTATAGGTTCTGTATTTCACTATTTGCCTTTTGTTGTTCTCCTTTAAAAAGTTTGTTGTCGTATAACTTTACAAAAGGTAAATAAATCAATAATGCTAAAATAGCCGAAAGTATAGCAACAATCGCGGCTTTATAATCTCCACCTGTGCCAATAAAAGCGCCTAATCCTGCTGGGGATGGCCAAGGCACTAAAGCAATAATAGGATTCATAAAACCACTATTTATAGCAAAATAACCCAACGTACCACAAGCCATTGGCGCTAATAAGAATGGTATGGCAAGATATGGATTATAAACGATTGGCATACCAAAGATAACAGGTTCATTAATATTGAAAATGGCAGGCACAACCGAAGCTCGACCTAATATTTTTAATTGACTAGATTTGGCAAAAAAAGCAATAAAAAAGGTCATTAATAGCGTTGAGCCAGATCCGCCTAAAATGACTAATGAATTATTAAATTCACCAGCAAAAGGAATATGTGAACCAGAAGCATTTTCAGCCATATTGGCTAACATTATTGGCGTTATAAACGCACCGATAATACTAGCACCATGAATACCAACAACCCAAAGTGCATGAATTAAAAATAGAATTACCATGATACCAAGCCAACTTTTGGTTAGATTGGTCACAAAAGTAAATGGCACACCAATAATATCAAAAATATCGGTACCAAAGTAAATTAAAATGCCATTAAGAATGATGACAGTAAATGCGATGACAAATGTTGGAATTAAAGCTGTGAACGATCGTGAAACACCTAATGGAACAGTTTCGGGCATTTTGACAACCCAATTGCGTCTAACACAAACAAAATAAAGTTGAGTTGCAACTATCGCCATGACAATAGCAATAAAAATACCCGAAGTACCTAACCGAAAAATAAAAGGTTTTAAGCGTAAACCATTAAAAACCAATTCTGTTGTATCATTAAGTAAAACTACAGAGCCATTTTTCAAAACAAGCTCAGGTAAAGTCATAATAAAAGCAAATATGGAAAGCATGGCTCCATTGAGTGGACTAACTTTTAAACCCGTCTCTTCTTGTTCAATTTTAGTTAGTTCATAGCCAACAACAATATTAAAATAGATTGCTAAAATCCCCATGGTTGCTGTATTAGCAATCATATAAAGATCACTTATTCGAAAAATCGTATTCTCAAATAGACTTTCTAAACCAGTAAAAGTCATCGGTAATGTATTAAAAACTAAAAACATCGATCCTACGATACAAAAAGGAATTGATGCCATACCTGCCGCCATCACTGCTCGTACAATTTTAAATTGTGATATTTTTGCCATAGGCGACATCAAATACTTTTGTAAAAACATAAATCCAGTATTCATCTTGTTTTCCTCATCTAATTAATGATCGCTTGGTAAGCTAGAATTCTTTGATAGTGTTTATCTTTGTTACACTCAATCTTTTTCAATTTATAGAGCATTAACAGCGAAATAGTAAGACACCCTAATAAGAGTGCAAAAATGGTACTTAATGTTGTTGGTGCTACTTTTAAAAATGGAAAAAATAAATGAAACAGAGAGCTATAAACAGTAATAGTTACCATGCAATAACTGATAAAAATGGTTTGATAAAATAATTTGGCAAACGGTAATCTATTTTGATGTTGCCGATATAATTTAATTTGTTCAAAACTGGTTAATGTGCCTAGAATAAAAATTATAGCAGGTAAAATAGCCATAAATGACAGTGAACCAAGTAGAAATACCAACCAATAGAGATTTAAAAATAGGAACAACGCGGTGCTGTAACGAATGGCTAAAAAGCGATTGAAATAAAGGTTAGTTAAACTCGCTTTCTGATGTATTTTCAACTGTTTTTCCATGATTAGATTCAACCTCGTAATTTTTCGGTAAGCTGATGATTAAGCTCGTACAGATGGACCATTTCAATGGCAATTTCTCGCATAGTCATGGTTGTCATTAAATGATCTTGTGCGTGCACCATAATAATTTCCATGTTGATTTTGATGCCATTAGCATAACTTTGCAGTAAACCAGTTTGCGATTTGTGTGCTTGAAGAATCTCATCATTGGCTTGTTCAAGGAGTTGTTTTGCCAAGTTAAAATCAGCTTGCCGCATAGCGTTAAATGCATCATGAATTTTGGTTTTGGCATTACCACTATGTAAAATAATGTTAAAAGCAATCAATTGAATATCATCGGAACTCATTTCATCATTCATTGCTATGCTCCTTTTCAATAAGTTGAATAAAAAGTTGTCTAAATTGGTTAAAATTTTGCGTTTTAAGTAATTTTGCTTGCATATCAAGGCTATCTATTAAATTGACAATTGCTTTAGTCATCATCGCTAAGTTGGGATTTTGATAAATAGACGGTGAAATCAAAAAAACAAAATGTATTTTCGGGTGATTTTGCTGCCAAAATAGCCCTTCAGGAATAAGAGCGATGCCTATTTTTGACAACTTGCCTACAGGCTCAGCCGGATGAGGGACGGCAATGGTGTCACTAAAAAAAATATCGCCTAGTAACGAACGCTTATCTATCTGTTTTAGCATTTTATTTGTATAACAGCAGGATTCATTTATCGATAATCGATCCAGTAATCGAACTAACAATTCATCTTTTGATATAGGATGTTGGCAGATACAAAAATAGTCAGCACTTAAATCATCAATAACTTGCTCAATATGCGTTAATTCACCTGAAACATTAGGCATTACTTTGTTGATTGGGGTACGATTAACAAAATTAAAGTGTTTTTTTGAAGCAAGATAACAACGGATTTTTTGCACATCGTCTTCAGTAAAAAATACTGAGACCTGAAAAACGGGAATTTTAAACACTTTTGATGAAAGATCGACGGAAGAGATGATAAAATCGACCTCATCTAACATTTCGGGATCAATTTCATAATATCCTCGTGTGTCGACAATTTTAATTCGTTCTTGAAATTCACGTTCAACTCGATTTTTTAATAGTTGTGCACTACCTAAGCCTGTAGCACAAATAATTAAAACTTTCGCTTTTTGTTCATTTTTAAGTTTTTCAATTGATGCTAGAAAATGGAGAGCCAAATAACCCCACTCATCATCTTGAATTGAATACTTTTTTAAATTGGGAAGCTGGCTAAAATAATGTTTTACCAATTCAAACAGTTCCGCCGAACAGGTTTTGATTTCTTTAAGTAAGGGATTTTCTAATTTTATATTTTGTTCTAAGCGTACTAACATCGGTTTTAGATGCTGTACTAACCCATTTTTTAACTGCTCATCGTTCAAAAATGGATAACCTGTTTCATGTTGAATTTTGACTAGCAAATTGCTCAACATTGTGCTTAATTGGCTATCTAAATTCTGCTCAATAACATTGGATTTACTCATCAAATGTAAAGTTAAATACATCTGCTCTTCTTTAGGGAAAGAAAATCCAATTACTACTTCAATTCGATTAATAATTTTTTGAGCTACTTGGTATTCTAAGGTGTGATTAGCTGAACTTGGCAAATCAAGATTTTGAATAAATAATCCTGATTGTAAACGTTTTATACTCAACGCCAAATGCAACACAATATTTTGCATCATTACATCTGATAGTTTAATTTTTGCTTCACGACATTCATCTAAAATAATAATGGTTAAAGTATCAAAACTTATTACATCACTAAATTTATTGAGATAACTTAAGCGGTGTAAAAAATTGAGTGTTTCTTCATGAAAAAAATAGCTCATAATGAAATGTCGCTTTGCTTTTTCTGCACCATCTACATAAAACAAGCTGCGATTTTTTTTTAAAGTAAGTTCAAAAGGTTGAAGTTGAAGCTTGATATCTTGCATATCTTTGCATAATTGCGATGTACTAATAAATAACTGTTCTGATAATGTTTCAATATCTATTGTTTGGCTTTCAAGTAATAAAAGATTAAGGATATGATGTTTTCTTTGGCAAAGTTCTCGACAATTAACTTGTTCTTGATTGGGATCCAATAAGTGATATTTAATTAAAAATTGATTAAATACTGTTCTATCTTTTACTTGTAGTTGGTATCCATAACCTTGCTTACTCACAACAATGGCACCATTTTCTTCAATGAGTGATTTGAGATCATGAAGATAAGTACGTACCGTTCTATCTGATAACGACAACTCTTTTGCGAGCAAGGCACTACTTTTGAATATATTTTTAGAACAGACCATTAAAGCAATAAGGTCACGTTGTTTGTTTTTTATCATTATCATTTTTACCTGTGGCAACTAAAACCGCTATACAAAATATCGTGGTTAATTTTATCTACGCGAAAAACTCACCGACCAAGGTAATAAGGCGCTGTTATTTAAGGCATAGCAAATACAGCGCCAACCAATATATACAAATTTAACTTAGTTAATATTATCCTCAATCAACTTCGCTAATTGTTCAATCCCTGATTGGATAGGGATATAGGCTTGAAAAGGGATACTGACCACAGGTTTACCTACTTCATCACCTAATTTTTTAAATTTATCAAACATCATCATGGTTTGCGGACTAATTAAAAAAAGTGCAAAGTCACTGTTTTTGATCATGTTAGTGCCTTCAGTGGCTGAAACTGCATCAACGGTAATAGCTTTATCTTCTTTTGCAAAAAATTCCGTGACTTTTTTTGCCATTAACGATGATGACATACCAGCAGCACAAATAATTAACGCTTTTTTCATAACTTCTCCTAATGAATTTGAATCGTTATAAGGTTTCACCATTTGACTCAATGACTTTTTTATACCAAGCAAATGAATCTTTTCGACTTCGTTTTAAGGTGCCATTACCTTTATTGTCTTTATCAACATAGATAAAGCCGTAACGTTTTTCCATTTCACCCGTTCCAGCGGACACTAAATCAATACAACCCCAAGGGGTATATCCCATCAAATCAACACCATCTTCTTCAACCGCTAACTTCATTTGTTTAATATGTTCTCGAAGATATTCAATGCGATAGCTGTCATGAACACTTCCATCAGCTTCAACTTTATCATATGCACCAAATCCATTTTCCACAATGAAAAGCGGTAAATGATACATATCAGTTAGCCAATTTAATGTGTAGCGCAAACCTTCCGGATCGATCTGCCAACCCCAATCAGATTTTTTAACGTATTGATTACCAATTAAATCGGTTTTTTCGTTATATTCATAGTTATCTGATTTTTTCCTAATCGCATTAGACATGTAATAACTAAAACCAATGTAATCAACAGTGCCGTTTTCTAACACTTCGAGATCTTGACTTGTCACGTCTAATTTAAAGCCTTTGCGTTGCCAGTATTTGATAATATGGTTAGGATATTGACCATGAACATGAACATCGGTAAAGAAATACTTACGTTCCATGACTTTTTGCGCCATTAAGATATCACCTGGTTTACAGGTTTCCGGATAGATTGGCACAACGGCAATCATACAACCAATTTGAAAATCAGGATTGATAGCATGACCGATTTGGACAGCTTTTGCACTAGCGACCAATTCATAATGTGCTGCTTGATACATAATTTGTTCGCGATCATCGCCAGCTTTATAGTAGATACCAGAATTAGTAAACGGTGCAAAGTCTTCATCAAAATTGGCTTGATTATTGATCTCATTAAAGGTCATCCAATATTTGACTTTATTTTTGTAACGATCAAAACAGACCTCTGCAAAGCGAACAAAGAAATCAATTAATTTACGATTACGAAAACCACCATACTCCGTAACTAAATAATAAGGTAACTCGAAGTGAGAAAGGGTAACAACCGGCTCAATATTATATTTCAAACATTCATCGAAAAGTTCATCATAAAACTTCAAGCCTTCTTCATTTGGCGCAAGCTCATCCCCTTTCGGAAAAATGCGAGTCCAAGCAATCGAAGTTCGAAAACATTTAAAACCCATTTCAGCAAATAGTTTAATATCGTCTTTATAATGATGATAAAAATCGATAGCTTCATGATTGGGATAATACTCACCTTCTATTATCCCTTCGGTAATTTTTCGATAACTCTTTGGGGAACCAACTGTCATGACATCAGCAACACTGATACCTTTTCCTCCGGCTTGCCATGCACCTTCTAATTGATGTGCAGCAACCGCACCACCCCATAAAAAATCCTTTGGTAAACCTTTATTATTCATGATCAAATACCTGTATTAAATGAGAGATTAAATTCAGTATAAAAGGAAAAAATTTGAATTACTAACCAACTTTTTCCGTATTGATAAGGAAAATAGATATGCATTGCTGGAATGTCCTAAACATAATTAGGACATATTTAGAACAGTATCAACTTATCTTAAAAGATAAAAATGAAGGGATTAAGAAGTGGTTTCATCAAACAAACGTATAGCTAAAAAGCCATGTCCCATTGTTGCGCCGGCTCTTACCTCAGCAGCAATAGAAATTAACTCTGCTAACTCTTCTTTGCTTACACCTAAGCGCTTAGCGTTCTTACTATGAACTTCAATGCAATACGCACATTGTGTCGTAAGTGCAACAGCTAATGCAATAAGTTCTCTTATTTTGACTGGAATATGCCCTTCAGTCCGCTTAATCGTTCTATGATCAAAATCAATAAAAGCTTGAGTTTCTTTAGGTGCATATTTCAATAAAGTAGTGACATATTTAAAATCATTAGATGATTGGTAATTACTCATATTGTTACGCCTTGTTATTTTTTAATTTATAAATTAATCCGCTAAACCAACATGCCGGACAGCCACGCAATAAAAATACAACACAAGCCAAACAAGCAAGCTTAGCAAATAAAGGAAAATGAAATAAAAAAAGTGCTAAAACTAGCATCAAGGCACACACGCCTCTTATTAAATGCAAACTTACAGAATTACGACAATACATAAACTCTCCTTTTTTAAATCTATTAATTTAGATAGGTTTTTGAATCCAACTTTTCTTTTATAATCATTCTTGCTCGATGCAATCTGCTTTTTACTGCCTCAATAGTGATACCCAATTTTTCAGCAACTTCGGGTGCACTATATTCTTCAATATCGCGCAAAATTAATACTTGACGATAGATGAATGGTAACGAACCAATAGCATTGGTTAAATCAATATGCAGACTCAAATCTGTATTTTGCATAGCGATGTTTTCTAGATTAAATTCACTATTAATACTTTTTGATTGTCTAGCTCTAAATAATCGATAACACTCCCTTTCAATAATTCGAAATAACCAGCTGGCGAAAGTCGCTATTGTTTTCAATGTGCCAATTTTTCTATACATTAGCCAAAGAGCGATTTGCACAGCATCTTCAACATCTTCAGCTGAAGAACAAGTTCGCCTAGCAAGCCTTTTAATATCAGGTTGGCAAAGGATAAGTAGTTGTTCTAAAGCTTGTTTATTGCCCATACAAGCCGCTTGAATGAGTTTTTCGTTTTTTGGGTTCATATAATTTAATTATTGTTAATTTTTTAATTTTGTTATGCTAAAAGTATCATTTCCTAAGACTTTTAAATAACATTTATTTGATTATATAGAGGATGAATAGTGGCAAAAGGATTCATAAAAATTTGCAATTTTAGATATTGATTAAATCTGCGTGCGGATTATGACGATCAATTAGTCGAGCAAATTCCTATCATATTTATGAAATTTTGAAGATATCACTAAATTGAATATTTAAGCTTGAATATTCAATTGGTAAGTATTAAATAAATGCTTCAAATCCGTTGGCATATTTAGTTGGTACAAATTCAATTATGTCGTACTCGGCAATTTGATAAATATAAAACGGATCTTTTTGCATTATTGCTAGTGCTTGTTCTTTACTTTCTGCACGACAAAGAATAATACCACCAGTACGTGGGACTTTGCGGCCAGAAGCAATAAAATGTCCTGATTGATAATGACGTTCTAAATAATCGATATGTTGTGGTAAGTATTTTTCTACTTCACTAATAGATTTCAGGTAGGTAAGAGAGAAAATAAATATTTTAATGTCTCCATTTAAAAAATAATAAGCCAACCATATATGTTGGCTTTGATTATACTAGTTTTTATTGAGCATCAATCATACACTATTATGAGAATGTTAAAAAAAGTATACATCGTTAAAATTACTATTTTGCAACCCATTTGCCGTTTTCATCTTTATGATAAAGCTTTTCAACCGCCGACCAAGCAACACGGAAAGCAACTTGCTCAGGTGTACTATTATCTCGTCGCTTTTTAGGATCTTGATACTCTTTTATGGCACTATTAAATGCTTCTTTAAAAATATCTTGAGCATGAACGGGTAAAACATGTCGAACGGATTCTGGTAGGTCATCTCGTGTTTGATAAGGCATATCACATTCCCCCATAAATTAATTATACATTATGGATAATTCTAAACGGTTATTGCGAACTCAACTTTCAAAACAGCTAAGATTGAATTTAGTCTTATTTTATAGGAAATACAAGAATTATTAATCAATGAATTGTATTAATTTTTATCTAAATCAATTTCGGGGTTAATAAAGCGGTGTAAAATTACACCACTTTATTGAATATCGATTTAGTTATTTACATCAACTACAAAGCGACCTTTAATTTTATTTGCGATCATCTTATTTGCCACTTCAGCACATTCATTTAATGTAATAGTCTGAGCTATATGAGAATACAGTTTTTCATCCATGTTTTCTGCTATCAATTGCCAAGCAGCAATTCGTTTATCATAGCTTGCCATCACACTATCCACACCTGCTAATGTGACGCCTCTTAAAATAAACGGAGCAACCGTTGCGGGTAAATCCATGCCTTGAGCAAGACCACAACAAGCGACAATGCCGCCATATTTAGTTTGCGCACAAATATTGGCTAATGTATAAGAACCAACTACGTCGATCGCCGCTGACCATAGCTCCTTTTGTAATGGTCGATTTGGCTCTTTCAAAGATTGGCTATCAATAATTTCTACTGCACCAAGTTTATGCAAATAATCTTTATCTGCCACTTTACTCGTAGAGGCAGTCACCTGATAACCTAATTTACTCAATATCGCGATAGCAACTGAACCAACACCGCCTGTTGCACCAGTAACTAAAACTTTTTCATCTTCAGGTTTAACACCAAAATCAACAATACGTTTTACACACAATGCCGCTGTATATCCTGCGGTGCCAATAATCATCGATTGATAGGGTGTGATATTTTGGGGTAAAGGAATTAACCATTCCGATTTTAAATAAGCATATTGAGCAAAACATCCCCAATGGGTTTCACCACATCCCCAACCATTTAAAATAACCAAATCGCCGGATTGATAACGACCACTCTGACATTCAATTACCTCCCCTACTCCATCGATACCAGGAACCATTGGCCATTGTCTAACAATAGGACCTTTATTGGTTAATGCTAGTGCATCTTTATAATTGATACTTGAATAGTGAATTTGAACTAGAGTATCACCTTGTTGTTGCAGCAACTGTTGTTTTGTTATGGTTTTTAATGAATGTGAAAACCCATTTATCTCATCTTTTTCTAAAATAATGGCGCTCAATGACATACATATTCCTTATTAAATTTTTGTAAATCGGATTGGGTAATTCACTACAAAAAAGCTTAGTAATAAAGTTAACTTATTGAATTACTGTTTATAGACAAATAGTCTAAAGATTATAGACCGATCGTCTAGTTAATTGCAACAGATTACAATCAGATATTTTGGTCCTAGATAGGGCTTTTGTTTTAACGGATTAATTATGTTCGATAATTCAAAAAATGCGTAATATTTGTCTTACTATCAATAATCTTGTAGGTATTAGTGGACAATTTTATCGAGAAACAGTTGAATAAAACAATCTAACGGATCAGATCGTTTAATTAACTTACTACGTGTAACCGCCCCTTCCCAACCAATCCAAAAAAATTCAGCTAATGCCTTGCAGTCACTATTTGATTTTAGTTCACCACATTGCTGAGCAAGAAGTAGACATTCTTCAAGTTTAGCTTGCCAATTTAGCAAAATTTGTTCAAGAACTTTTGCGTATCCCTTTGGCAGTAAGGATTCTTCTTGAATTAATTCCCCAATTAAACAGCCTCGATTGTAATCATATTTTGCCATACCTTGCTTCGCATCTTCATAAAACGCTTGGATTCTAGCTAAAGGTGATGAAATTGCATTATTAGTTAGATGTTTGTCTAATTTATGCATAAAAAAATTGTTGTATGAGGTAATAATGGCATGACCAAAATCCGCTTTACTTTTAAAGTAGTAATAGAAAGAACCTTTTGGTACCCCGACCTGTTTTAATATACTTTCAATATTTGATGATAAATAACCATATGTTGTCATTAACTCCATACCACTACGAATTAATGCTGTTTTAGTATCATTTCCTTTTTTCAAAAGTGTTTGAGATGACATATAAATAACGATTATTGAATTTTTACAAAATTATAGTTCTTTAATAATAAGCAGTCAGTGAAACAAAAGCAACTCGATTATATAGTTAGTAAACTATACGACTATAATAGTTTAATAATGCTTGGAATAGTTAATGACAACTAAAAGTAGAAAAAATCACAATATTGATGCCTTATTTATTAACAATAAGATAAATAAATTCTATTTATTAAAACTAAGTTTGATAAATACTTAATGTTTCAATCATTTTAATATCATTAGTGTTAATTACATTTTTTGAATAATCTCAATAAAAAACCGATACCCTACTTAAATAAGATATCGGTTTGTATAAAATAAAATTAGGATCTAACTTAAACTACCAATTAGCTCTAAGACCTAAAGATCCCGTAATAGGTGCTTTGACATTGGCATCACCGCTGTTAGACCAAGTATGACCAATTTCAGTATATGCACTTATTTGACTATTGATCTCGTAACTTCCACCAATAGCAAGCTCTGTGCTTGTATAGCCTGCACCACTTTTAATTTTTGTTGAAGCACTTGGACTTGCAAAAATAGTGTGATCATCACCATCTGGCGAATAGAACAAATTGACACGGGTATAAGGTCGTAATGTACCTAAGTCAGTCTGAAAATTATTCTCTAATCGTGCACCAACTCGGAATAACCAAGAATCATTATCGTCCTGTTTAACCGTTGTTTGTCCACTTATATGGCTGTTATTGATATTTAACCATTGATGAATAATTTGTGCTTGAGGTTCTAATTTCCAATCATAATAATTTAAATTAAATGGTTTTCCCGCTTCGATTGAAGCGCTAATACCATAACCTTTTTGACTACTATTTTTACTTTCGTCAGGTTTAATATCCACTTCATGACGCCCACCTTGTAGAATCAAATCTAAATAAGTGCCATCATTTTGCATGTAATTACCATAAGCGCCAATAAAGTAAGAGTTGAGATTATTTTTACCAACTTGGCTATAGTCACCACTAGCAAAGCCATTCATATGTAACCGTCCATATAAATAACCAAAGTAGCCCCCTGCTCGCCAATTAGTATCTTCACTCAACCAAACATCACTTCCAACTTGCAAACCTGTATAATTCCCTTTACTACGTGCATCAACGTCGCCATCTTGTTTAATATCTGAACGTGCCGCAATTAATCTTCCCCAACTGGTGTAATCATCAGGTAATAATGTATTACCTATACGTTGGTGCATATTACCTTGCATTATAAGGTCTGCTTGGCGTAATTGAGCGGCAACTGCGGCAAACATTGGTACTTCTTTACGATAAGTTAGTTTATGATTAACCGGTTTATCCGGATTAGTCGGATTAACGGGCTTATCGGGATTTGTTGGGTTAACCGGTTTATCCGGGTTTGTTGGGTTTACCGGCTTATCTGGGTTAGTCGGATTAACCGGTTTATCCGGGTCTGTTGGGTTTACCGGCTTATCTGGGTTAGTCGGATTAACCGGTTTATCCGGGTTTGTTGGGTTTACCGGCTTATCTGGGTCTGTTGGGCTCGTTGGTTTATAAGAGCGCAAATACCAGTTTTCGTTTTCTTGATTAAGGCCGCCTTTATATAAATAATATTCAAAAGCACCGACATCTAAATGATTGCCTTCTAAGTTAAACGCATCATTTGAACTTATACCCTTGACATTAACAATCTCAATACCATTAGTCATACCGGTGTTAGCACCTAATCCACCAACATTATTTATGTTTACTGATGTATGCCCTGAAGCATTGCCTCCAATGAACAATTTATCGGTCGGACTATTACTATCTTGAACGACTGTATCAAGTAACAATCTGCCATTTTCACCATGGTAATCGCCTGTAATAGTTAAATTATCCCCAGCAAAACCATTATTTAGTGTAATAGTACCAGCATTATACACACTTCCTCGCACTGTAGCTTGATGCAAGGATGGCACTAAATCTAATACAGATCCGGAACTTAGGGTTAATTTATCAGTATTAAGATCACCTGTCAGTGATAAAATACCTGTTTGACCAACATTAATATTTTCCCAATCTAAAATAGCTACATTGTTGATACTGCCTGTTGAGTCAGAAGAACCAGTAAGATGCGTACTAAAATTAAGGACGTCTTTCTCTGACAAGTCCCCATCTCGGGTAGCTTTATGCCCACCATCAAGTACAGTTATATCAGAAATATCAGCACCTTGGTTAATATTCAACGTGTCATTACCTGTTCCAAGCAAAATTTTACCACTAACCTTAGAACCATCATTAAGATTGATAGTTGAATTCGTTACTTCGTTTCTGATAGCCGTACCAAGTGTAGAATAAACATTAGCACCATTATTAAGGTTAATATACGTTGCCGTACCTGATTGACCTGTAGTGTAAATACCGGCATCTTTGTTATTATTTTGATCGTTACCATCAGCGTAAACTTTATTAGCTATATCAATAACTGTATTATCGGTGCCGTTATTATTTACATAAATACCATTATCTCGTCCATGAATGGCTCCTTGGTTTTGTTTGATACTTACACCTGAGCTTGTTGTCCCATTATCAACCTCAATACCCGCTTTTGCTTTACCTACTACAATCCCCGATGTAACGATTACAACATTGCCTTTACCTGAATTATTTAACTTAATACCATTATTAGCACCTTGGATAATACTATCTGTTGATTGTGTCAGATCTATGCCTGTCGTATTATTTTGATTAGAGACATCTATCGCATCATCTAACGTCGAGTTAATTTTACCATTTAAAACTAAAGTAGATGATCCCTCGCCATTATTTATCAAATTCACGCCTTTACTATGACCTTTTATATCACCAGATTGTGTTACTGTAAATTTTAACAATCTGGTTTTAAGACCATTATTAATCAAAATCGCTTCAGCATTATAGCCATTTACTTCACCAGCAATTTCGATATCTGTTAACCCTTGACCATTATTGAGTGCATTAATACCATTATAAAAACCCGTAATACTGCCATCAGACTGTTTAATGTTTAAATCATTAGTTGTATCGTTATTAACGACCAATAAAGCATGTTGAGAATCACCCACAATGACACTAGATGTCTCAATATAGGTCGAAGCCAATCCATTATTAATTAAATAAACACCATTTGTCTTGCCATTTATGCTCCCACCAGACTGTATAAAATTTAATTCATCTGTCTGATTACCATTTTCTGCAAATACCGCTTCATTAGTATTAGCTGACACAGTACCGGATAAACCGATATTGGTTGTTCCTTTACCATTATTCTTGAGATTAATACCCTTTCCATTACCAGTAATAGTACCATTATATTGATTTATCGTAAGAGAATTGGCTGTATTACCATTAGTGATTGAAACACCATCATTTTGATAACTCAAAATATAACTGCTCAAATCTATCTGAGTAGAACCTCGACCATTATTTATGACATTTATACCGTTATTGTGACCACGGATATATCCTATAGACTGTGTAAGATTGATATTTGTAGCACTTTCTTCTTGATTGATAGCCTTAATGCCATCTTCTTGTTGACCAGTAACATCACCTGATATATTCATAATAATAGAGCTGTTACCTTTGTTGACAAAATTTAGCCCATTATTATGCCCTTTAATTGAACCTGATGTTTGATCTAATTTTAAAAGATCCGAACCCGTTTCATTTATCGCAATAATGCCATCTTTCTGTTGTCCTTCCACACCATTTCTGGTTGTAATGGTTGTCGCTCCTTTACCTTTATTTAATAAATTTAAACCATTAACATTTCCCCAAATACTTCCTCCACCCTGTGTTATGGATAATTTAGTTGAGTCTGGGTTTAAATTTTGAACCACAATCCCATCTTGTTGTTCACCAATTATTTTACCAGAAAGGTTAAAAGTACTTTCTCCTCTACCCTTATTAATAACGGTAATCCCATTATTATGACCGGTAATTTCACTTTGTTCGAACTGAGTGATAAATACATCTGATCCTGTTTCAGCTGTTTCAGAGTAAATTGCATCACTATTACTTCCTATTACTTTTCCCTTTGACAAAATACTGGTTTTCTCTGAACCAGAATTATAAACAGAAATACCATAAGTATTACCAGAAATTATACTTTTTTCTTCTAATTGGTTTATGGTAATTATTTTGCTTTGATTACTATTTTTAACAAAAATACCTTCGCCATTGACCCCTTTTACCGAACCTGAAACCAGAATTTCGGTATTACCTATACCTTGATTATCGACATTTATACCACGATTACCACCCGTAATAACCCCTTCAGGTTTAGCATTATTTATTGAAATGTCGGTTGCCTGATTACCATTAATCACCGATATCCCATCTTCTTGGTTACCATTAACGGCACCTGAAGTATTAACATTCGTTGTACTTTTACCATTATTAACAACTAAAATCCCAGTTTTTCCACCTGTAATACTGCCATTGGTTAATTGTGTGATAATAATATCTGTCGAGTTTTCAGCATTTTCAGCCACAATACCATAATCTGTACTGCCCAGTATGGTTCCAGCAGTATTTATTGATAAAGTATTTGTACCTTGATGTACCAAGTTTAGACCACTAGTGCTGCCTGTAATTTTACCTGCTGTTTGTCCAAAGATTAAACTGTCTGTATCAGTCGCAGAAGTATATTCATATCCATTGCCACTATTATTTGTAACATCGCTATTTTGGCTCAAATGGATTGAACGCCCACGCGTGCTAATGCTTGAAAAGCTCTGAATATAATTAGCAGTATCAGTGTTAAATAAAGTTGAAGAATGAGTGGTAGAACAAGACTGATTAATTTGATCATTCTTACTACAGTTCGCATAAATAGGCGAAATCATAGCCGCAGTTATACCCGTTGTAATGATATTAATCAAAAATGTTTTACGTTTAGATTGTGCCTTCCTTAAGCTGTCAATATCATGTTGACGCGATGTGTTCCAAATTAACTTAGATACTTTGTTCATATTTCCTCTCACAAAAGCAATTATTGGCTTTCATCCAATTTTTTTATAGAAAAACATGAAAAACTTAATTAATTGGTTATTTTTATAGTGTTGCACTTAAATTTTAAAAACTAGTTTATTTATTGACTAAGTAATTTGAATAACACAATAATTCTCTAAAACCAGAATGACTTGTTGAATAAATAACGCTAAAAATTATTTTTAAAAATTTAAGATGGAAAAAAGAAAAGCTTTTGGTAACTCGATACCTTTTTTACATTCAATTGTATACATACCGAATTATCAATTTATATTTCACCACATGGAGAATAAAACAGCAATCAAATTATAAAAATTTACATAATATTGAGTAAAATCAATTTTAAGACAAAATAACCAAAATAACGTATATTAATGATTAATATTGGCTTTTAATATGTTGATATATTTGATTCAAATTTACCTATTACAGTAATCATCAAATCAAAACAGCTTGAAATGATTTTGAAATTATATATAAACAAATTGGCAAGTATTTCACATTAATATACTCACCAATATATGTTATGTGTTGATAAAATAATTGATCTGTAGAAGCTTATTAATAACTTCACCTTGGTTTAACTTATTTCAGCAATTTTATTCCCTGCATTAATGTATTCTCCTTCTTTAAGTTTATGTGTTAAAACACCCGACCGATGTGCTGTGATAGGAACCTCCATTTTCATAGCTTCCATAACTGCTATCACTTCACCTTGATTGACATTTTGATGATCATCGATTAACCATTTAAATAAACTTCCTGATACAGGTGACTCAACACTTAAAGTGGAATTTGGTTCTAGTGTCGAAGAGGGTTCTGCCAAAGAAAGTTTAGTTGATGTTGATAATCCAGCAAAAAGATTTGTAGGCAAACCAAGTTTGCAGCGTTTACCATCTATTTCAATAAAAGTATGAGTGATACTTGGTTCTAAATGTGGTATTTGTCTTTTGGCAGGTTGTAACGTTGTAGAGAATTCGGTTTCAATCCAACGAGTATGTACTTTGAAATCTGTTGTAAAATCAGGACTTTCAAGCATTTCTCGATGAAATGGTAGAACGGATGCAACGCCATCAATGACAAACTCAGCTAATGCTCTTTTAGCCCTAGCAATTGCTTGTTCTCGATTTTCACCGACAATAATTAATTTAGCCATCAAGGAATCAAATGTTGCAGGGATAGTCGATCCTGTTTTTACTCCACTATCTAAGCGTACACCGGGTCCAGACGGGGCATCAAATCGAGTAATCGTCCCTGCAGCAGGTAAAAAACCATTTGCCACATCCTCTGCATTGATACGAAATTCAATAGCATGGGCACGAGGAATCGGCATTTGCTCAATGCTAAGTGGTAAACCTTGTGCAATGCGTAGTTGTTCAATGACCAGATCAATGCCGGTTGTTTCTTCGGTAACAGGATGCTCAACCTGTAGGCGAGTATTAACCTCAAGAAAAGATAATTTGCCATCTTGGCTTAATAAAAACTCAACTGTACCCACACCAACATAGTTTGCCTTAGCACAAATATCAATTGAAGCTTTTATTATTTGTTGCTCTAACTGTTTACTAATAAAAGGCGCTGGCGATTCTTCAATTAACTTTTGGTTGCGGCGTTGTAATGAACAATCTCGAGTCCCCACCACCACAATATTACCCAAGCTATCAGCAATAATTTGCGCTTCAACGTGACGTGGATTATGTAAAAATTGTTCTAAAAAACACTCGCCCCGCCCAAATGCGGCTTCTGCTTCACGCACAGCAGAATGATAAAGTTCTTCAACTTCATCCATTTGCCACGCAACTTTTAAACCTCGACCACCGCCACCAAAAGCCGCTTTTATTGCAATCGGTAGGCCATGAGCATGTGCAAACTCGACCACTTCTTTAGCGTTTTTAACGGGCTCTTTAGTACCCATCACCAAAGGTGCCCCAACTTCAATAGCAAGTTTTCTGGCTTTGACTTTATCACCTAATATTTCGATAGTTTCTGGATTCGGCCCAATCCAAATTAAACCCGCATCTTGTACTGCTTTAGCAAATTCAACGCGTTCAGACAAAAAACCATAACCAGGATGAACCATAGTTGCACCAGATTTTTTGGCGATAGCAATAATTTTATCAATGTCCAGATAAGTTTCACTTGGTTTATTACCAAATAGACCATATGCCTCATCAGCCATTTGGGTATGAAGCGACTCAAGATCAGCATCGGCATATATCGCAACCGACAAAAATCCGATATCACGACAAGCACGTATTATACGCACAGCAATTTCGCCACGATTAGCGATCAATACTTTATGCACTATTTTTTTATTATGTTCAGACATGATCAACATGACTCCCTTCGAATTCTTTAAATATCCCAATAGGATTAAATTTTATTTTAGCATTGACAGGAATTTGACCTGCCAAATCTAAATGATAGTTACAAACAGCACCTATGACTGGATAACCTCCCGTTAAAGGGTGATCATTTAAAAACAGCACGGGTTGTCCATTTGCCGGAATCTGTATAGCGCCAATACAGGTTCCTTCACTCGGTAATTCTTGATGTTTTTCACGTGCTAATGGTGTATCACCTAATAAACGCAGTCCTATCCGATTAGAAGCTGGTGTCACTTGCCATAATTGTGAAGTAAGTAGTGATATTGCTTGCTTTGTAAACCAATCCGTACGTGGTCCTAGTACAATATCTAACTCAACAACATCATTAGAAGAAGGATAATGTAAAGCAGGTGTTTGAGTTAAAGAAACAGGATTTAATTTTTGCTGATGTTTAATTGCTAACGTATCACCAACTTTAAGCGGTGCAGGTCCGACTTGTGCAAGAGTATCAAAAGAACAACTAGTTAAAATAGGTGATACTTCAAACCCACCTCTCACCGCAAAATAACTTCGTACACCGTTTTTAACATGACCTAAACAAATCGTATCACCATGCTCTAACTGAATAGGTTGATACATTGAGGCTTGATATTTTTCACCTGTTGAGGTTGATATTGTGATCTCACAGGCCGCACCTGTTACTGCAACTAGCATTGGACTATTTATTTGAGCACTAAACCCACCTTGAGTAATTTCTAACGCAGCCTCATTAATTGGATTGCCTAAAACACGATTAGCACTATGTAGAGCGGTTTTATCCATTGCTCCTGATTCTGAAATACCTAAAGCTGCTTGCCCCATTCGACCATTGTCTTGCAAAAGCGTTTGTAAACCGGCCGATAATATTTTGATGTCGGATGTTGGGTAAATAACACTATTTGGTCTTTTAGCCGCAGGCAAATGATATTGTACTGCGGTTTTACTCGCATCTACAAAATTAACACGAGTGCCCGGCTTAAAAAGAGCTGGTTGCTCACGATAAATATCCCATACAGCAACATCGGTGATGCCAATTAATTGCCAACCACCTGGACTTGCTTGTGGATAAATACTACTAAACTCGCCAGCTAAAGCAACAGAACCTGCTGGAATACGAACTCGAGGGGACTGTCGACGTGGTACATCCAGTTGGGCTGTTTTCGATACCATATAAGCAAAGCCTGGAGCAAATCCACAAAACGCAACTTGATATTCATTACTGGTATGACGTGTAATAACTTCATCAACCGTTATACCCAAATATTGAGCAACTTGATCTAAATCTTCACCATTATAACGAACAGGAATGGTTATTTGTTCACCGGATGTTATTACATCCGATGTTATATCGAGTTTTACAATGTGGTTAGCAATAGTGTTCGCATCAATTGTTATTGGATTATAATGAATCAAAATGGTGCGCGCTGCGGGAATAATCTCTTCTATATTTCCTTGAGCTAACAAACTTTGCAGCGAATTAGTCAGAGCCATTGTTTGCTCAAGAGAAGCAAGTTCAACAATTAGTGCATCAATATTAACAGGTAAAAAACGCATTAAACACCTCGGTAAATGGCAAATACTTCAAGACTAAATAGAGATATTTTGTCTGAATGTAAAACGTTGTAAACAAATTTACACATCTTTCACCTTTGCAAATGAGGTTATTGTAATGCCATTTTGTTGTAATCTTTCTTTAACTTTTTGCGCCATAGCTAAAGCTCCAGAACTGTCACCATGCACACAAATTGAGCCAGCATCAATACGAACAAATTGACCATCAATTGAGGTAATCCCGCCTTCATTGACCAATTGTAACATTCGTTCAGCAATTAAATCAGGATCATGTAATACTGCACCTTCTTGTTTTCGAGAAACTAATGTTCCATCAGCATGATAAGCACGATCAGCAAAAGCTTCAGCTACTACATTTAAGCCTTTATCTTTTGCCCAATTAATTAGCTGTGAACCGGCAAGTGCTACCAATGTCAATGTTGGGTCAATAAGACAAATTGCTTCAATAACTGCCATTGCTTGACGTTTATCATGTGCAATAGTGTTATATAACGCACCGTGAGGTTTAACATAACTCACTTTACTACCAATTGACGTCGCTAACCCTTTTAAAGCACCAATCTGGTAAATGACATCGGCAATTAATTCTTCGGTAGCAACGTCCATATTTCGACGACCAAAACCAACTAAGTCTGGATAACCAACGTGCGCACCAATGGCCACATTATTTAATTTAGCAGCTTTTAAAGTTTTTAAGATTCCCTCAGGGGAACCTGCATGAAAACCACAGGCAATATTTGCACTACTTACGATTTTTAGAATTGCTTCGTCATTACCCATTTTCCATTGACCAAAACTTTCGCCAAGGTCACTATTTAAATCAATTAACTTGTCGATGATCATATTGCCCTTCTATTTTAAATAATTGAAGATAGTTGCTACTGACATTGCCCCCATATACCACGTAATAGCACAGACTACTACACCAGACCATAATAACCATCGAGGAAAATGATAACCAGACATCAGATCAGATCGTCGCCATCCAATATAAACAAAAATAGTTAAGCCCAGTGGTAATACTAAGCCATTAAATCCTCCTGCAAAGACTAACAATGACACCGGAGCTGTTCCCATAATTAAATAAACAGCAAGCGAAGTGACAATAAATATAATGGTGGCAATTTTACGTTGTCTTTCCGTTATATTACGTTTGAAGGGGGTAATAAATGTCATCGAAGTATAAGCAGCACCGATAATACTTGTTATTGCAGCCGCCCATAAAATTAAACCAAAAATGCGTAGCCCTAATTCCCCTAACGCCGCTTGAAACGCCTGTGATGCAGGGTTAGCCGCATAACTTGAAATATCAATAGTCACACCACTTGCAACAACACCTAAAATAGCTAAAAACAAAATGTAACGCATTAAGCCAACAACCATTATGCCTTTGGTTGCAGCACCAGAAACATAGTCAATATGTTCAACGCCCACCATTCCTTTGTCTAGTAATCGATGAGCACCAGCATAAGAAATATAACCACCAACCGTGCCCCCTACGATAGTGGTAATCGAGGCAAAATCAATACTACTAGGAAAAACCGTTTCTTTTAACGCTTCGCCTACGGGTGGATGTGAAGCAAACACCACAAATAATGTCAAAATAATCATTAATAAACCAAAACCAATCATTAAACGATCAATAAAGTGACTGGCTTGTCGGGATGAAAATATATAAACTGACATTAACGCACTGATTGCCCCTCCCCATTTAGGATCGAGTCCAACCAATGCGTTTAAACCTAATCCTGCTCCAGCAATATTACCAATATTAAAAACTAATCCACCAAATATAATAAGTACTGCTAACACATAGCCACTAAATGGAATAGTTGCATTAGCAATATCTGACGAATTCATTTTAGTTAATGCAACGACGCGCCAAATATTTTGTTGCACCACAAAATCGATAATAATAGAAGCTAAAATACCAAAAGCAAAAGCGGTACCTAAAGTAACGGTAAAGGTGGCTGTTTGAGTAATAAATCCAGGACCTATTGCCGAAGTAGCCATTAGAAAAATGGCACTTATTAACGAAGATCGCCGATTTTTTACAAAAGCAACTGTACTACTGCTATGATTTTCCATATGCATATTTCCTCTAAACTTATTTCTATAATTATTGATTTAATTAT